>NZ_JBLNNF010000030.1:0-39996 GCF_047784845.1 Pseudomonas sp. NFX98
ATGGTGCGGGAGGCGATCAGGATCTACAACCAGGAGCGGCCGCACCTGTCTTTAAAATACAAAACGCCCGATGCGGTGCATCGGGCGTTAGGGTGAAGCGGGTGTAAACCTATTTCAGGACTAGACATGTAGATTGCTCGTCATCCGCAATGTCCACCGGAGCGCCCGATGACGATCCTCTCCCTGCCCTGCAAACGCCTGACGCTGGCCGTCCTTAGCCCGAGCCAAGCTGCGTTGGAAAGCGACTTTTATTTGCGAAACCAGACACACCTCGCGCCGTGGTCGCCGATCCGTTCCGACGACTATTACAGCGCGGAAAAAATCCGCTCGCGCCTCGCGCAACAGGCCATGGCGTTTGATGAAGGCTATGCGGTGCACTTCGCTGTGCTGGATCGCGACAGCGGGCAGATGATCGGCGCGTGCAACTTCAGCGGCATCATTCGCGGGGCGTTCCAGTCTTGCTATCTGGGCTACCACATCGACCAGTCCCGTCAGGGTCAGGGCCTGATGCATGAAGCCGTGAAAGCGGGCATCCACTACATGTTCGAGACGATGAACCTGCACCGGATCATGGCCAATTACATCTCCGGCAACGAGCGTAGCGCTCGGTTGCTGGAGCGACTGGGGTTCGAACGCGAAGGCTATGCCAAGGCCTATCTGAACATTGATGGGCGCTGGCAGGATCATGTGCTGACGGCACTGGTCAGCACGGTATGGGAGGCCCCGGACCGGCAATGGTCGCGGCGTCTCGGTTAGCACATCAAAACCGTGTGCTGAACCGGCCCTACTGTAGGAGCGAGCCTGCTCGCGATGGCGTCGGTTGCGTCGACAGAGATCTCGCCTGACTCACCGGCAACTCCAGCCGCGCCCGCCCATAAAACGCCAACGCCGTCAGCAAACATGCCAGCCAGACGAAGATCCCGGCCCAGAACGTGTGGGACATGTAGTGCCAACCCTGCAACACCCGCGTCGTGCCATAGACGAAACCCAGCGCCAGCGAGCCGTACATGACTGCCTTGGAATACCGCCAGCGATAACGCCGCGCCACGAAATACAACGCGAGCATGGTGAAGCCACCCGAAGCATGCCCGCCCGGCCAGCAGCGACCGTCACCGGCGACCTTCAGCAAATCGAAGTTTTCGTACCATTCCTTGTGTTCAATCTTGCCGCCGTACTGGGTCGTTTCAATCGGGCAATACACGCTGGTGTGGCCCTTGAGGTAGTGGATCACGCCAGTGCTGATGGAGAACGCGAACACCACGTAGAGAAAATCCCGTCGATGTTTGCTGGTAAACCGCAGCACCGGTGCGACTTTGATTTTCTCCAGAAACGCGATGATCTTCGGATGCTTTTCCGCCTTCAGGCGTGGCCAGAGGAACGACAGCAAGGCGCCGATGATTGCGATCTCGCCGGTCCAGTTGGGGATGATCCGTGCCCACTTGTGAGTGATTTTTTCGAACAGGTGCACATGGTCCAGCGGGAACGTCTGCGTCACCGGGTCATAAAAAAGATTGTTGAAGGCGATGTCGATTCTGGTCAGGTCGAACATCATGAACACCACGGCTGCACAGGCCAGTGGAATACCGAAGTTGATCCAGTAAAAACGATAACGAGTGAATGAATTCATTGGGTGGTCACCGAGCGCCAGTCCGAGGCTTCGATGAAGCCGAGCATGCGGGGTTTGTTCAGCGTTTCGGCAGAAACAAACAACGAAGCGCCGTAACCCAGGGTCGAGCCGGGCAACTTGAGGTCTTTCTCGAGTTGCGCCATGCATTCGCTGTGGGTCACCAGGATCAGATTGCGTCCCGCGATTTTGTGCGCCAGAGCGTCGCGCAACATGGTGCCTTTGCAGTTGATCAGCCACTCGTCACCGCTACCGACCTTGTTGAACATGTAGCCGGAGGTCTGTGCCGTACGCATCATCGGGCTGTTGTAGATATCGGTCTTGTCCAGGCCCAGTTGCTCGAACTGCGCACCGACGGCCACCGCCACACTGCGCGAACGATCGGTGATGCCATCGTTGCCACTCAGGCAAGCGGCGCGGGAGTGATCGCAGCGCTCGACATGGCGCACCAGCACAATCATGTCGCCCTTGGCCCACCCCGCCAGCAGAGCGCGTGCACCGGCGACGTTGCCGTGGGCCAGGTCCGGCACCGCTGCGGGCCGCAAAAGAAATAGCGTCAGAGGGATCACCAGCAGCGCCGAGGCCAGCACCACTGCCGCATTGCGAAAACGGACAAAACGGCTCACATCGATCGAGCGGTTTATTCCGAACAGACTCAGTCTCAATTCCACATCAAGCCGCCTCGCCGGCATGCACCACTTCATTTGATGCCGCGAGGGTAAAGAGGCAGGCGTCGCTAGCCAGTGAAACTCATGTGAAAAAAACCTTGTTACAGAATCCGTCCGACAAAATCCTTTCAGCTCTCACGATTGCTGCCGATACAGTCCGTTCTACACCGCATGCTGGCCCCTAAAAACAACAATCTTCCAGCCAACTGACGACCAAGAAACACCACGTTCCTGGAGGAATTTTGATGAATAGCTGGTTCGGCAATATCAGCGTAAACCTGAAACTGGGCCTGGGATTCGGCCTGGTCCTGGCACTGACCTGCGTCCTGGCGCTGACCGGCTGGACCAGCCTCGGCAGTTTGATCGACCGCAGCAATTGGATGAGCGACATCACCCAGCTCAACGCGGGCCTGACCAAGCTGCGCGTGGTACGCCTGCAATACATGCTGACCAATGGCGACGAAACCACCGCACAAAATGTGCAGACCACCCTCGAAGCCTTTTCGGCTCAGCAGCAAGCGTTGCTGGTGAAATTCAAGAGCCCGGAAAACCTCAAGTTGCTCAAGGAGCAAGGCACCGTCATCGATGCCTACAAGACGTCCCTGAACAAAATGCGCGGTGCCTACCGCGCCGGCAACAGCGCGCGCGACGTCATGACCGCCAACGCCGAAACGGCCAACACGCTGATCAATGACATCAACACCCGCGTACAGCAAATGCCGCTGAGCGACCAACGCTTCGAACAGTTCCAGGCCATCACCGCCGCCAAGGAAGCGTTCCTGTTGGCTCGCTACGAAGTGCGCGGCTACACCGCCACCACCAACGCCGAGACCGAGCAAAAAGCTGTCGCCCAACTCGATACGGCGATCGCCAGCGTGAAATCCCTCAACGCACACTTCGCCGACGTGCAGCCAGACGCGCTGCGTCAACTGGAAACCGCGCTGGGCAACTATCGCAGCGCGTTGCAAGCCTACAAGACCGCGAACAGCGATGTGGTGCAGTCGCGCAAGGAAATGACCGACCAGGGCGCGGCGATCGTCAGCCTGAGCGAGCAGCTGTATCAGATCCAGCTCGACCGCCGTGACGCCGAAAGCGACAAGGCCCGCACCCTGCAACTGGTCAGCACGTTGCTGGCGCTGTTGGTGGGCATCATTGCCGCCGTGCTCATCACCCGACAGATCACCGGCCCGTTGCGCGACACCCTAGCCGTGGTCGAGCGTATCGCCAGCGGCGACCTGTCCCAGGACGTCAAGGTCACGCGCCGCGATGAACTCGGCGTGTTGCAGCAAGGCATTGCGCGCATGGGCGTGACCCTGCGCGACTTGATCAGCGGCATCCGCGACGGCGTCACCCAGATCGCCAGCGCCGCCGAAGAATTGTCGGCCGTCACCGAACAAACCAGCGCCGGGGTCAACAATCAAAAGGTGGAAACCGATCAGGTCGCCACTGCCATGCACGAGATGACCGCCACTGTGCAGGAAGTCGCGCGCAATGCCGAGCAAGCCTCGCAAGCCGCCGCCGCGGCGGACGGTGAAGCCCGCGAAGGTGACAAGGTGGTTGGCGAGGCCATTGCGCAGATCGAGCGTCTGGCCAGCGAAGTGGCGCGCTCCACCGAAGCCATGGGCGTGCTGCAACAGGAAAGCGACAAGATCGGCAGCGTCATGGACGTGATCAAGGCCGTGGCCGAACAGACCAACCTGCTGGCGCTCAACGCAGCGATTGAAGCGGCGCGCGCCGGTGAAGCCGGGCGTGGTTTTGCCGTGGTGGCCGACGAAGTCCGCGGCCTGGCCCAGCGCACGCAAAAATCCACCGAAGAAATCGAAGGTCTGGTGGCCGGTCTGCAAAACGGCACCCAGCAAGTGGCCACGGTGATGAACAACAGCCGCGCCCTCACCGACAGCAGCGTGGCCCTGACCCGCAAGGCCGGCGCCTCACTGGAAAGCATCACCCGCACGGTGTCCAACATCCAGTCGATGAACCAGCAGATCGCCGCTGCCGCCGAACAGCAAAGCGCCGTTGCCGAAGAGATCAGCCGTAGCATCATCAACGTGCGCGACGTGTCGGAACAGACCGCTGCGGCCAGCGACGAGACAGCGGCGTCCAGTGTCGAACTGGCGCGGTTGGGGAATCAGTTGCAACAGATGGTGAGTCACTTTCGCGTTTGACGCTCGGTCAGCGCTGAATCACAAAACCATTCGCGGGCAAGCCCGCTCCCACAAGGTAATCACGGAACCTGTGGGAGCGGGCTTGCCCGCGATGGCGGTGTGACGGGCGACCTGAATGCCAACCCTATCGAGCAGGCAGCTTCAACTCAACTCCACCCTCGACTCTAAATCGAGCATTAATTCGAGTTCCCAAGGCACGATCGCCTTGATGGAGGGCTCGCATCAAAATCATGCGAGCTTCTTCCTCCATTGAGTGACCGTTGGAGCTCGTCACAATGCGTAATTGCTCATAAAGGCGTGAGTCAAGATTACTAATGGTGATGCTGGTCAAAAGCGTCTCCCGTGCTCGTCGAAATCATCGAACGACACTAACACGGGACCTACGTTTTTCCGTGTCCTCAAACACTAATCGCATTGGTAAACACCAACCGATTACCAAACGGATCGCTAATGGTCATGTCCTGGCTGCCCCAAGGCATCGCCTGGATCTCTGGCCGGGCGAACGTGTATTCCTTGGCCAGCAGTTGCTGCTGGAACGTTTCCAGTTCGTCGGTCTCGATGCGCAGGGCCGAGCCCGGTGTTGCGTCGCCGTGGTGTTCGGAGAGGTGCAACACACATTCGCCACGGGAGACTTGCAGGTACAGCGGGAAGTTGGCTTCAAAGCGGTGCTGCCAGTCGATCTTGAATCCGAGGAAGTCGACGTAGAATTCAACTGCCTTGATTTCATCGAAGATCCGCAGGATCGGGGTGGTTTTGCCGAAGCTCATCGAGTTGCTCCCAGACAGAAATAGCCCACAGTGTAGCCGGGCTGTACGTCAGCAATTCGGCTTGTTGATGGCTTTCTTTAATCTCAATGTGCCACTACTGTGATGCATTGCGCGATTCGTCAATTAAAGCCCTCCCGCAAATCCCCTTCCCGCGCCAGAAACCGCCCTTCCCGGCGTCCGTTCGCCTGACCGTCCTGATAACTCAGTACGCCGTTGACCCACACGCCATCGATGCCTTCGGCCGCCCGTTGCGGATCGTTGAAGTCCGCCACATCGCGCACGGTCGCAGGGTCGAACAACACCAGATCCGCCCAATGGCCTTCACGAATCTCGCCGCGCTCCTTCAAGCCGAACCGTGCCGCCGACAGCCCGGTCATTTTGTGCACGGCGGTGTGCAGCGGAAACAGTCCTACGTCGCGACTGAAATGTCCGAGTACCCGAGGGAATGCGCCCCACAATCGAGGATGGGGAAACGGGTCTTCCGGCAAACCATCGGAGCCGACCATCGACAGCGGATGGGCGAGGATTCTGCGCACATCGGCCTCGTCCATTCCGTAGTAAACCGCACCCGCCGGTTGCAATTGGCGAGCGGCATCGAGCAGCGACAGGTTCCATTCGGCGGCGATGTCGATCAAGTCGCGCCCGCCCATTTCCGGGTGCGGCGTCGACCAGGTGATGGTGATGCGATGGGCATCGGTGACCTGTTTGAGATCCAGCGTCGAAGAACTCGCCGCATAGGGATAGCAATCGCAGCCCACCGGATGGGTTTTCGCGGCCTGCTCGAGAGACGCCAACAGCTGCGGACTGCGCCCCCAGTTACCGGCGCCGGCACACTTGAGATGGGAAATGATCACCGGGGATTTCGCATGGCGGCCGATCTGGAATGCCTCGTCCATGGCCTCCAGCACCGGTTCGAATTCGCTGCGCAAATGCGTGGTGTAGACCGCGCCGAACGCCGTCAGCTCTTCGGTCAATTGCATGACTTCGTCGGTGGAGGCCGAGTAAGCGCTGGCGTAGGCCAGACCGGTAGACAAACCCAGCGCGCCAGCCTCAAGACTCTCGCGCAGTTGCTCACGCATACCGGCAATTTCGTCTGGCGTTGCTGTGCGAAACAGATCGTCAAGGTGATTGCTGCGCAACGCGGTGTGTCCGACCAACGCAGCGACGTTCAACGTGGTATTCGCCGCTTCGACCGCCGCGCGGTAGTCGCGGAATGTCGGATAAACAAACGCGGCAGCGCTGCCGAGCAGGTTCATCGGGTCCGGCGGATCGCCGCGCAAAACCACCGGCGACGCACTGATCCCGCAGTTTCCGACGATAACCGTGGTCACGCCCTGGCTGAGCTTGGGCAGCATCTGCGGCTGGCGGATCACTACCGTGTCGTCGTGGGTGTGCACATCGATGAAGCCTGGCGCCAGCACCTTGCCGGCCGCATCGATTTCTTCGCTGGCGTGTGCGTCGTGCAAGTCGCCGATGCGCTCAATGCGCCCGTTGAGAATCGCCACATCGGCGGAGTAACCGGGGCTGTTGCTGCCGTCGATGATCAGGGCGTTGCGGATCAGCGTGTCGTACATCATGTCAGTCTCCCAGCGGCAGGTGATCGTCGCCGCCGCGGTAATCGTCCAGGGCGAGTTTGATCCGCCGCAGACGTTCTTGATTGTCCTGAGGATTGGCCAGTGCCAGCTCGGTGGCAAGCACATCGATGGCCAGCAGCATGCCGTAGCGCGCCGCCGTGGGTTTGTAGATGAATGAGGTTTCGGCGCTTTGCAGCGGCAGCACGATGTCGGCCAGTTGCGCCAGCGGCGAGTCGCTTCGGGTGATCGCCAGAATCCGTGCGCCGTAGTTGCGCGCCAGCTCCACCGTTTCCACCAGCTCCGGGGTGATCCCGGTCAGCGAGCAGACGATCACCACGTGGTCGGCGCTGAGGCTGGCGGCGGTGACGCGCATCATTACCGCGTCATGGCACACCGCAATCGGGTAGCCGAGGCGCACCAGCCGCACTTGCAGTTCATCGCTGCACAAGGTCGAGCAACCGCCCATGCCGAAGGCGTGAATCATCTGCGCCTTGCCCAGCAGTTTCACGGCATCGGCGAAACGCGATTCGTCGAATGCCGACAGATGCTGGCGCAAGGTCGATTCGATATCGCCAACAATCTGCCCGTAAAACGCCGACTGGTCCGGTGTACCCGCCGGGTCGAGAAAGCGGCTGCCGACGCCGCTGGCCTGGGCCAGTTGCAAACGCAGGTCGCGCAAATCCTTGCAGCCGACCGTGCGGGCGAAGCGCGACAGTGTCGCGGTACTCACCTCCGCCCGCACCGCCAGCTCATCGAGACTGGCGGATGCGGCAAATCCTACGTCGTCGAGCATCAGGCGAGCGATGCGTCCTTCACCGGCACTGAAGGAATCCTGACGGGCGCGGATCTGGTAGAGGATGTCCATGGCAGGCGACTCCGGTTAAATCAGGTAAGAAAGGCCGACGGTCAACGCGAACGCGACGACGGAAATGATGGTTTCCAGCACCGTCCAGGTCTTGAGGGTCTGGGTGACCGTCATGTTGAAGTATTCCTTGATCAACCAGAAGCCGCCGTCGTTGACGTGGGAAAAAATCACCGAACCGGCGCCGGTCGCCAGCACCAGCAACTCCGGATGCGGATAACCCAAACCAATCGCCACTGGTGCAACTACACCCGAGGCAGTGGTCATGGCCACGGTGGCGGAACCGGTAGCGATGCGCATCAGTGCGGCGAACAACCAGCCCATTAACAGCGGCGACAAATGGAATTCGTGGGCCAGGCCGACGATCTGATCAGTGACGCCGGCGTCCACCAGAATCCGGTTCAGACCGCCACCGGCGCCCACCAGCAGTGTAATGCTCGCGGTCGGGGCCAGGCATTCATTGGTGAACTTGAGGATCGATTCACGGTTGAAGCCCTGCGCCAGACCGAGGGTCCAGAAGCTCAGCAAGGTCGCCAGCAGCAGCGCAATCACCGAGTTGCCGATGAACAGCAGGAACTGGTTGAAACCGGTGCCCGGCGTGGAAATCAGGTTAGCCCAGCCGCCGATCAGCATCAGCACCACCGGCAACAGAATGGTCGCCATGGTGATGCCGAAACCCGGCAGGCTGTCGCGCGGTTCACGTTCGAGGAACTGCCGTTCCAGCGGGTTTTCCGCCGGCAACTGGATGCGCGGCACGATGAACTTGGCGTACAGGGGACCTGCGATGATGGCGGTCGGAATGCCAACCGCAATCGCGTAGAGCAAGGTCTGCCCCACCGACGCCTGATACACCTGCACCGCGAGCATCGCCGCCGGGTGCGGAGGCACCAGTGCATGCACCACCGAAAGCCCGGCGACCATCGGCAAACCGACCATCAGGATCGACACGCCAACCCGCCGCGCCACGGTGAACGCAATTGGCACCAGCAACACGAAACCGACTTCGAAGAACAGCGGCAAGCCCACCAGGAACGCGATGCAGACCATCGCCCAGTGCGCGTTCTTCTCGCCGAAACGGTCGATCAAAGTCCGCGCCACCTGCTCGGCACCGCCGGACTCGGCCATCATCTTGCCGAGCATCGTACCCAGCGCCACCACCAGCGCGATATGCCCCAGGGTCTTGCCGACCCCGGCTTCATAAGCGCCGACCACACCCGACGGCGGCATCCCGGCCACCAGCGCCAGACCGATGGAAATCAGGGTGATGACAATGAACGGATTTAGTCGGTAACGGGCGATCAGAACGATCAAAGCAATGATGGCGATAGCGGCATACACCAGCAGCCAATAGCCGAAGGACAGGGTCATGCGGTACTCCTCGAGAGGGTCACGTCGAAATATTTGTGAAACTCTTAAAACATTTCGAGGCGCGATTATCAAACGAGGTGAAAGTAATTTTCGTCCAGAGGTAAGGCGTGTCGCTAATGGATATGTCGTGTCGCGAATAATGAAAATCGGGGCGGCGAATTTTCATCGCCGCCAACCTGTTTCCTGTCAGTCGTGATGCACTCGCGCACGCTTCAGCAGCTTCTTGCAACGCTCGGACAGGCCCAGCACCCGCAGGTGCTTGCCGGCCTTGGTGTAACGCTCGCGCAGGGTGTTCAGTGCGGCGATGGCGGAGTAATCGACGAAGCTCAGGTGGCGACAATCGAGCGTCACTTGAACCGGGTCGTTGGCCGGATCGAATTGATTGAGAAACGGCGTGGTCGAAGCGAAGAACAAGGTGCCATGCACCCGGTACAGCTTACTGCCGTCGTTTTCCAGATGACTGTCGGCGTACAGCTGACGCGCCTGCTGCCAGGCAAAGTTCAGCGCCGCAATGATGATGCCGCAGAGCACGGCGGTAGCCAGGTCGGTAAACACGGTGATCACCGTCACGGCGATGATCACCAGCGCGTCGTTCAGCGGCACTTTATTGATCACGCGCAACGAGGCCCAGGCGAACGTCTGTTGCGACACCACGAACATCACACCCACCAACGCCGCCAACGGAATACGTTCGATCAGCGGCGACAGAAACAGGATGAACAGCAGAATCGAGACACCGGCCACTACGCCGGACAAGCGCCCGCGCCCACCGGAACTGAGGTTGATCACGGTCTGGCCGATCATCGCGCAACCGCCCATGCCGCCGAATACGCCGGAGACCATGTTCGCCGCTCCCAAAGCCACACACTCGCGATCCGGATAGCCGCGGCTCTCGGTGATTTCGTCGGTGAGGTTCAGGGTCAGCAGGGTTTCCAGCAGGCCAACCAATGCCATCAGGATCGCGTACGGCGCGATGATGCGCAGGGTTTCCAGACTCCACGGAATGTCCGGCAGCGCCAGCGTCGGCAAGCCACCGGCAATGTGCGCCATGTCGCCCAGAGTGCGAGTTGGCAGACCCAGCAGATAAACCGCCAGGCCCACACCGAGGATCGCCACCAGTGCCGGCGGCACCGTGCGGGTCAGGCGTGGCAAGAGATACACGATGGCCATGGTCACCACGACCAGCCCGATCATCATGTACAGCGGCGTGCCGCTGAGCCAGGTCTCGCCGCTCTTGAAATGCTCCAACTGCGCCAGCGCGATGATGATCGCCAGGCCGTTGACGAAGCCGAGCATCACCGGATGGGGCACCATGCGCACCAGTTTGCCGAGCTTCAAAAGCCCGAACGCGATCATGATCAACCCGCCCAGCAACACCGTTGCGAGCAAGTACTGCACGCCGTGTTGCACCACCAGCGCGACGATCACTACCGCCATCGACCCGGCCGCACCGGAGACCATGCCCGGTCGACCGCCGAACAGCGCGGTCAGGGTGCAAATGATGAACGCGCCATACAGCCCCATCAGCGGGTTGAGGTGAGCAACCAGTGCAAAGGCGATGCATTCGGGCAGGAGGGCGAAAGAAGTGGTGAGTCCGGCCAGGACATCGGCGCGTAGACTGATTGGTTTCATGGGGGACCGCATACTGGGGGCAAAAAGAGAGTGCGGATGTTACGGAATTGCAGGCAGACCGACCAGTTGTTGGGACGCTGGAAACGCAATCGCGGGCAAGCCTTGCTCCTACAGGTTTTGTGTCGTTCACGAAATTGGCGAACGACACAAAACCTGTAGAGCAAGGCTTGCCCGCGATGAACGATGACGCGGTCTAACGCGAACTCACACCATCTCGCTGCGAATCCACTCAACCACCGAAGTCCGCTTCGGCACCCAACCCAGCAACTCCCGCGCATGCTTGCCACGCACCCGGCTATTGGAACCCAGGCCATAGTTGGCCATTTCATAGCCCCACTCGGCTTCTGCATCCTTGAGCGGCCAGTCCTGCGGCTCGCCCAGATTCAACGCCTGGCCCATGGCCGTGGTCATGTCGATGAACGACGCTTCACCGCTTTCGACGAAGTAGAACGTGCCCGGTACGTTCTTGGTCAGCGCCAGCAAGTACAGGGCCACGACGTCTTCGATGTGCACGTTGGACCAGATGTTTTGGCCAGTGCCGACATGGCGCACCACGCCACTTTTACGCGCCTGTTTCAGCAAGCGTGGCAGTTGCACGCTGTCGCGGTTGACGCCCAGGCTGTGGCCGTAGATCAGGGTGTTGCAGATGACTGCCGAGTTCACTCCGTCTTTCGCCGCAGCCAGGATCAAGTTGTCGATGGCCACGCGTGCAGCCTTGTCGACGGTGGGTTCTGGCAGGTTGTCTTCAAAGTAAATGACGTCGCTGGACTTACCGCCCGACGCATCGCCGACGATGCTCGAACCGCTGGTGTGCAGGAACACTTTGTTGGAACCGCGCAAGGCATCGAGCAAGGCTTCCACCGCGGCGCGATGGTCGCTGCTGGCTGCGTTGATCACCGCGTCGGCGGCGCGGGCCTGCTCGGCCAGTAGTGCGCTGTCGTCAAGCGTGCCGATCACTGGCGTGATACCCAGCGCGCGCAACTCATCGGCTTGTGCGGCGTTGCGCACCAGGCCGGTGACGCTGTGCCCGGCCTTGATCAGGCCCGTGGCGATGGAGCCGCCGATAAAACCGGCAGCGCCGGTGACGAATACGTTCATGGAGAAACTCCCTGCGTTGATAAGTGATGCAGCCAGTATCAAGCAGTGATCCCTGACGAAAAATCCCTGCCGGCCCAATTCACTCTTGCGCAGCGGTCACGAATCACTCACTGAAATCGTCGGAGGCGTAAAGCGCCAATTTGCTCTGGATGAAGTCCAGGAAGCATTGAATCCGCAAGGCCAGTTGCGAGTTGCGGTAGTACACGGCGTTGATGGGTTGGCGATAACCGCTGTTGAACTCCGCCAGCAATACTTTCAAGCGCCCGGCACGAATGTCTTCGATGGTCATGTAGTGCGACAGGCTGGCAATGCCCTGGCCTTCCAGCGCCAGATGGCGGATGGTCTCGCCGCTGGAGGCGCTGAGCGACGCCTGGATCGGCCAGCGATCGCCGTGCACGTAGCGCAGCGGCCACTGGTTGAGGCCTTCGTTCTGAGTGAAGCCCAGCAGCGTATGGCCGGACAGGTCGGCCACCGCAGTCGGTGTGCCGTGCTTTTCCAGGTACGCCGGGCTGGCGACGATGTGCAACGGACTGCAACCCAGAGAACGCGCGTGCAGAGTCGAGTCGGCCAGTGTGCCGATGCGGATGGCGATGTCGGTGCTTTGCTCAAGCAGGTCGATAATCAGGTCGTTGCTGTTGAGTTCGAGCTGGATGTCCGGATAGAGCCGGCGGAACTCATCGATGTACGGCACGATGGCGTGCAGCATGAATGGCGAAGCGGCGTTGATGCGCAAGCGTCCGGACGGTGTTTGCTGGCGCGAGGACAAGCGCTCTTCGAGTTCATCCATCTGATCGAGAATCAGCTTGGCGTGCTCGAAAAAATACTTGCCCTCCTCGGTCAGGTCCATGCGCCGAGTGGTGCGGTTGATCAACGTCGTATCGAGCTTGGCCTCCAGCCGCGAGAGCGTGCGGCTGACCGCCGACGGGGTTTGCCCGACTTGCTCGGCCGCCGCGGAAATCGATCCGCATTCAATTACACAGACGAAAATCTGCAACTCATCGGATCTGGCTTTCACGTGTGTCCTCTTTCGCGAATCGGCGTGGCATGGATCGTCAAGATCGCAGCCTGCGGCAGCTCCTACAGAGTATTGCGTACACGTAGGAGCTGCCGAAGGCTGCGATCTTTTTAGCCATTGCGACAGATAGTAGCCGAGCGTTACGCCTTAAGGCCAAACACCTCGGTCAAATGCTGCTCGTAACGCGCCACATCACCTTCGATGTTCGGGCGTTTCATCACGTCCACGCTCAGGAAGGTTGGCAGGCTGGTCATGCCGAGGAACTCGTTGGCCTTGTGGAACGGGAAGTACACCGCATCCACACCTTTGCCTTCAAAGAAATCGGTCGGGTCGTCGAAGGCTTGCTGCGGGGCGTTCCAGGTCAGCGACAGCATGTATTGCTTGCCGTGGATCAAACCACCGCTGCCATACTTCTGCGAGGCATCTGAGCGGGTGCGGCCGTCACTGGCGTAGAGGCTGCCATGGCCTTCGGTGAAGACTTCGTCGAGGTACTTTTTCACGGTCCACGGCGCGCCCATCCACCAGCCGGGCATCTGGTAAATGATCACGTCGGCCCAGAGAAACTTGGCGACTTCTTCAGCAACGTCGTAGCCCTCGTCGATGAAAGTGGTTTTGACATCCACGCCGCCGCGATCCAGCACGCTCAATGCGGCTTCGTGCAGAGTGGTGTTGTAGCGGCCATCGGAGTGGGCGAATTTTTTGCCGCCGTTGAGCAACAGGACTTTTTTCACAAGAAATCTCGGGAAGGTCAGGAATTGGATGGCGGCAGAGTAACCACCTGCCTCGCGCGGAATAAGCACCCACGGGGCAAAATTCATTTGACCTAAACGCACGAATCATCGACCGATTGTTGTCTTAGACTGGCGCCGATTCTGACCTGAGGAGCGTCTTTCATGAGTGAAATCCAAGGCTTCATCCTGCACGCCAAGACCCGCCCGGAAAAATCCGACGCCTTCGAAGCGTTTTTCAGCGGTTATGTGGAAGCGAGTCGCGCCGAACCCGGCTGCATCGAGTACCACATGCTGCGCGACAAACAGGACCCGACCCTGTTCATCTTCTACGAGATCTGGCAGTCCCAGGCCCACCTCGACGTGCACTCGAACCTGCCGCACATGAAGCAGTTTCTTGAACAGCGCGACGAGTACCTGGAACGGGATTTCGAGATTCGCGCCATCGAGATGATCAGCCCGTCGTCCGCTAGCCGCTGATCAACAAATGGCCGCCAAGTAATCCGAGGCCGATGAAGAACACGCGCTTGAACAGCACCGCGCTGATCCGCTGGCGCAGCCACTGCCCGAGCAACATGCCGAGCACCGCCGGGATCAGCGCCAGCAACGACGCACTCAACTCGCCACCGCCAAGCGCGCCGCGCCACAGCAATCCTCCCGCCAGTGCCAGCGTCGAAATGGTGAACGACAGACCCAGCGCCTGCACCAGTTCGTCTCGGCTCAACCCCAGCGCTTGCAGGTACGGCACCGCCGGAATCACGAACACGCCCGTGGCGGAAGTGATGACGCCGGTGATCAGGCCGCAGAGCGGACCGAGCCAGCGCTCGCTGCGACTGCTCACGCGCAATGTCGGCAGAAACAAACCGCTCAACGCATAGAGCAACAACGCTGCGCCCAATCCCCGCACCACCCAGTGTCCACCGGACATGCCAATCCACAGCGTGCCCGCACCGGTGCCGATGAAAATCGCCAGCAACATCGGCCACAGCCGTTTGACCAGCCCGAGCAGATGCCCACCGAATGCCAGTTGCCAGACGTTAGTCAGCGTGGCCGGGATGATCAGCAACGCCGCAGCCTGCGACGGCGCCATAGCCAGACCGAGCAACCCCATGGCAATGGTCGGCAAGCCGAGACCGATCACACCCTTGATCATGCCGGCCAGCAGGAAGGTGGCGACGACCAGCAGCGAAAGGGCCAGGCCGAGGTTTTGATAAAAAGCCGAGAAAGTATTCATGGGGCCATGGTGAGCCCGGATGGGTCAGTTGAAAATCTGCCATATACTGAGGGTGCCTCTATCCAAGCAAGAGGCTGGATGATGTGTTGACGCTACTGATGCTTTCGCGGGCAAGCCCGCTCCCACAGTGGATCGCATTTCTCCAATAAGAACTCGGTCACCTGTGGGAGATTCTATGTTTGGGGGGAACCCCCAAACATAGAATCTGGCTTGTATTCGCTTTGGTTTTTCATCAAGGCAACATCACCGCTGGCGCCGCCTGCAGTCATCTGTCCCTGGCGGCGGGCAGTGCGCGCATCCGGGCCATGGAGGCTTCGCTCGGGATCGAGTTTCTGGAACGCGGTCGCCGTGGCGTTACACCGACACCTGCCGGCAAAGCCCTCGCACAACACGCCCGCACCCTGCTGCAACACGCCGAGCGCATGCAGCAGGATTTGGCCGAATACGCCAATGGCGTCAAAGGCCAGGTTCGGTTGTTGTGCAACACCACGGCGATTACCGAATACCTGCCCGAATTGCTCGCCGACTTCCTGAGTGGGCATCCCAACCTCGACATCGACTTGCAGGAACTGCCCAGCACCCGCATCACTCACGCCCTGCGCCAGGGTGCGGCGGACCTCGGGATCGTCTCGGATGCGGTGGACACCCACACCCTCGACACCCTGCCCTTTCGCGATGATCCGCTGGTACTGATCATGCCGCCCGGACATCCCTTGGCCGACGGCGAACCACCGAGCTTCAGCGAAACATTGTTGCACCACTACGTCGGCCTGACCGCCAGCAGCGCATTGGCGGTGTATCTGGAAGAGCAGGCCTTGCACACCGGCCTGCGCATGCAGATCCGCATTCGCGCCGAAGGCTTCGACGGCGTGATGCGCATGGTCGCTCACGGTGCCGGGCTGGGAATTGTGCCGCTGGCGGCGTTCCATCGCTGGACAGTTGATCAACCGCTGGCAAGCTTCGCGCTGAAGGAACCATGGGCACAGCGCAAACTGCTGCTGTGCGCCCGCTCTTTCGAGCACTTGCCGGCGTATGCCAGAGCCTTGCTTGAAGCATTGCGCACGGCCAATCACAGCGCCAGCCCTTGAAAACCAACGCTCAACCCAACCCGCGCCTGTATGACGAAGGGGTGAGCGAGAGTAAGATTCGACCTTTCAAATCAGGCCTGGCCACAACAATCAGAAGGAAACCAGATGGCGGATGAAATCTTGCAACAGGGGACGCTCAAGCGAGGGTTGAAAAATCGACACATTCAACTGATCGCCCTGGGTGGCGCCATTGGTACGGGGCTGTTCCTCGGCTCGGCCGGCGTGCTCAAGTCCGCCGGGCCATCGATGATCCTCGGTTATGCGATTGCCGGATTCATCGCGTTCCTGATCATGCGCCAGCTCGGCGAGATGATTGTCGAAGAGCCGGTGGCCGGTTCCTTCAGTCACTTTGCCCACAACTACTGGGGCGGTTTTGCCGGGTTCCTGTCCGGCTGGAACTACTGGGTGCTGTATGTGCTGGTGGGCATGGCCGAGCTGACGGCCGTCGGCAAGTACGTGCAGTTCTGGTGGCCGGAGGTGCCGACCTGGGTCAGTGCCGCCGTGTTCTTCGTGTTGGTCAACCTGATCAACACGCTGAACGTCAAAGTCTTCGGTGAAATGGAATTCTGGTTCGCGATCATCAAGGTCGTGGCCATCATCGGCATGATCCTCCTCGGCTGCTACATGCTGTTCAGCGGTACCGGCGGCCCGCAAGCTTCGGTGAGCAACCTGTGGGACCACGGCGGGTTCTTCCCCAACGGCTACACCGGTTTGCTGATGGCGATGGCGTTCATCATGTTTTCCTTCGGCGGCCTGGAGCTGGTCGGCATCACCGCCGCTGAAGCCAGCGAACCACGCAAGGTCATTCCCAAGGCGATCAACCAAGTGGTTTACCGGGTGCTGATCTTCTACGTCGGCGCGCTGACCGTGCTGCTGTCGTTGTATCCGTGGGATCAACTGTTGCAGACACTTGGCGCGTCGGGCGATGCCTACAGCGGCAGCCCGTTCGTGCAGATTTTCGCCTTGATCGGCAGCGACACCGCCGCACAGATTCTCAACTTCGTGGTGCTCACCGCCGCGCTGTCGGTGTACAACAGCGGCGTCTACTGCAACAGCCGCATGCTCTACGGCCTGGCCGAACAGGGCGATGCGCCGAAAGTGCTGATGAAGCTGAACAAGCAGGGCGTGCCGTTGCTGGCGTTGGGCGTATCGGCGCTGATCACCATGCTGGCCGTGCTGGTCAACTATGTTGCTCCGCACGAAGCGCTGGAGTTGCTGTTTGCCCTGGTGGTCGCTTCGCTGATGATCAACTGGGCGCTGATCAGCCTGACGCATTTGAAGTTCCGCAAGGCGATGGAGCAACGCGGCGTCGTGCCTGGCTTCAAGGCCTTCTGGTCGCCGTACACCAACTACCTGTGCCTGGCGTTCATGGCGGTGATCATCTGCGTCATCTGGATGATTCCGCCGGTACGCCCGTCGGTGTACGCCATGCCGGTGTGGGTGCTGTTCATTTACGCCTGCTACCGGTTGCGCATGGCCAGGCATCGGAACCTGCCAGTGGCTCAGTAACCCCGCAAACGCTTAAAAAAACGCCCCGGCATTCAACCAATGCCGGGGCGTTTTTATTGTGTGCATCAATGACGCGAGCGCTTCTGGATACCTCAGTGTCGAGCACAGACAACTGATGCCGGGCCAAGCCCGATAGGGTGCGGCTTCAGCTCTCCCCCAACGCCCGGAGTCATCATGACCGCACCGATTACCGTTCTTCGCGACACCCATCCGCTGCCCGTACTCGACGCCTGCAAATGGGAAAAACTCGAAGGCGACCCGCACACCGTCAACCTCAACGCCTACACCAGCGAAGACGGCAGCAAGATCATGGGCACCTGGATCTGCACGCCGGGCAAGTGGTACGTGGAATACGTGAAGTGGGAATACTGCCACTTCCAGGAAGGCTACTGCATCATCACCCCTGAAGGCATGGCGCCGATCCACCTGCGTGCCGGTGATATTTTCGTCATCGAACCGGGAATGAAAGGCACCTGGGAAGTCGTGGAAACCGTGCGCAAGTATTTCGTGTTTGCCTGATACAAAAAAACCGGGAAATCACCCGACGTGATTTCCCGGTAAATAACTTTGGGTACATGCAGTCCCCTGTGGGAGCGAGCTTGCTCGCGATAGCGGTGGGTCAATCACCATCAATGTCGACTGTAACGACCTCATCGCGCGCAAGCTCGCTCCCACAATTGTTTGCCACAGCCTTGCTACTGCGGCTTGCGATAGCTATTGATGATCGCCGAGAAGTCGTTGCCACCTTCCCCACGCAAACTCATCGCCTGATACAACTGCTGGGCCACCGCGCCAAGCACCACCGGTTGGTGCGCCTGACGCGCCGCTTCCGTCGCCAGCCCCAGATCCTTGAGCATCAGTTCGGCACCGAAGCCGCCGGTATAACCGCGTGACGCTGGCGCCGTTTCGACGATGCCCGGCCACGGGTTGTACATCTCCGAACTCCAGCAACGCCCGGTGGAGCTGTTGATGATGCCCGCCAGCACCTTGGTGTCGATGCCAAGGGCATCGCCGAGCGCCATGGCCTCGCTGACGCCGACCATGGAAATCCCCAGCAGCAGGTTGTTGCAGATTTTAGCGATTTGCCCGGTGCCGACCTCACCACAATGGACGATGTTGCGGCCCATTTGCGCCAGTACCGGTTGCAGCGTGGCGAACAGTTCCGGGGTGGCGCCGACCATGAACGTCAGTGTCCCGGCCGCCGCACCACCCGTGCCGCCGGAAACCGGCGCGTCGGCCATGGCCACGCCCTGCTTGGCCGCAGCGGCTGCCACGTCACGGGCAGTCTGTGGATCAATCGTGCTGCAATCCACCGCCGGCACGCCTTTGCCGATACCGGCGAGCACGCCGTCTTCACCCAGCCACACACCGCGCACATGCACGGCAGCCGGCAACATGGTGATCACCAGTTCCGCGTCCTGCGCCGCTTCACGGGCCGACGCGCTGATGCTGCCGCCCAGTTGTTCCAGCTCTGCCAGCACGGCTTTGTTCAGGTCGACCAGACGCAACGAATGGCCGGCCTTGATCAGGTTGCGCGCCATCGGCGCGCCCATGTTGCCGAGACCGATAAAAGCGATTTTCATGTCCGGCTCCTTAACGCAGATTGATGGTGGTGTTCACACCGTCGTTGACGCTGTCATCATCGAACCAGCGGCTGGTGACGGTCTTGGTCTGAGTGTAGAACTGCACCACTTGCTTGCCATAAGGACCGAGGTCGCCGAGCTTCGAGCCACGGGAACCGGTAAAGCTGAAGAACGGGACCGGCACTGGAATCGGGATGTTGATGCCGACCTGACCGACGTCAATCTCGGTCTGGAATTTACGCGCTGCCGCACCACTCTGGGTGAACAGGCCCGTGCCGTTGCCGAACGGGTTGGCGTTGACCAGGGCAATGGCTTCATCGAGCGTGGCAACTTCCAGCACCACCAGCACCGGGCCGAAGATTTCCTGGGTGTAGATCTGCATGTCGGTGGTCACACCGGAGAACAAAGTCGGGCCGACGAAATTGCCCTTCTCGTAGCCAGGAACCGAAATCTCGCGACCATCCAGTTCCAGCTTGGCGCCTTCCTTGATGCCGCTCTCGATCAGGTCGAGAATCCGCGCCTTGGCCTTTTTCGAGATCACCGGGCCGACATCGGTGCCCGGCTCGCTGCCGGCATTCACGGTGAGTTTCTGTGCCAGCGCTTTCAGGTCCGGCAGCCATTGCTTGGCCGCGCCCACCAGCACCACCACCGAGGTGGCCATGCAGCGTTGACCGGCGGCACCGAAACCGGCACCGACCAGGGCATTCAGCGCTTGTTCGCGGTTGGCGTCCGGCAGCACCACGGCGTGGTTCTTCGCGCCCATCATCGATTGCACGCGCTTGCCGTGCTTGCCGGCCAGGTCATAGACATGCGTACCGACCGCGGTCGAACCGACGAAGGAAACCGCCTTGATGTCTTTGTGTGTGCAGAGACCGTCCACCACGTCCTTGCCGCCATGCACGACGTTCAGCACACCGGCCGGGATGCCGGCTTCGATAGCCAGTTCTACCAGCAGCATGGTCGACATCGGGTCCTGTTCGGACGGCTTGAGCACGAAGGTGTTGCCGCAGGCGATGGCCATCGGGAACATCCACAGCGGAATCATCGCCGGGAAGTTGAACGGGGTGATGCCGGCGCACACGCCGATTGGCTGACGCAGGGTGTAAGTGTCGACACCGCCCGCGACGTTTTCAGCGAATTCGCCCATTTGCAGGCTGCCAATGGAGCAGGCGTGCTCGACCACTTCCAGGCCACGGAAAATATCGCCCTCGGCGTCGGCAATGGTTTTGCCCTGCTCGGCGCTCAGGACTACGGCGATACGCTTGGAGTGTTCACGAATCAGCGCCTGGAGCTTGAGCATGATGCGCATGCGCGCGCCGATCGGGGTCAGCTTCCAGGTCTGAAAGGCACGATGGGCTGCGCTGATTGCCGCGTCGACTTCTTCGGCGGTGGCGAATGGCACCTTGGCCAGCACTTGCTGAGTGGCCGGGTTGATGATGTCGTGCCACTCGGTGGACTTGGATTCGACCCACTGGCCGTCGATCAACAGCTTGACCTTTTGCACGGTGGTTTCGTTAGGCGTGAGCGATGCGTTCATGTGGGTCTCCTGGACTTGTTGTTATCTAGAGAGCCAAGGCGAGAAAGTCGCCTTGCGATGAGGCGTGTGCCGCGAATTGGTTGTCGGGCTGTTTTTGGAGTATAGATGTGCAAACTTCTAATAAGAACGCACATAAAAGCCGGTCCATCATGCAAAAAAACATTACGTCTTTAGGTTCGCTGAACTGGGATGACCTCAAGTTTTTCCTTGAAGTCGCCCGGACCCGCAAGGCCAGCACCGCCGCCAAGCGCCTGGCGGTCGACTACACCACCGTGTCGCGACGCATCAGTTCACTGGAAGCTTCGTTGGGCACCTTGCTGTTCGAAAAATCCCGGACCAGCGGCTTCGTCCTGACCGCCGAAGGCCAGCGCCTGCTCGGTTATGCCGAGTCGATCGAGAGCACGCTGCACATGGCCTGCGAACAGGTTTCGGGCTCCGGCGTGGCGTTGTCCGGGCATGTGCGCATGGGCTGCACCGAAGGTTTCGGCAGCTTTTTCATCACCCCTCAGCTGAGCCACTTCGTCGACGCCTACCCGGCGATCTCGGTGGACATCCTGCCGCTGCCGCACTTCATCAGCCTGTCCAAGCGCGAGGCCGATATCGTCATCGCTCTGGAACGTCCGGAACATGGGCCGTACGTCTGCTGCAAACTCTGTGATTACCGTTTGCAGCTCTACGCAACCCAGGAATATCTGGACAAACACCCGGCCATCCGCCGCCCGGCAGACCTGGGTAAACATTCATTTATCAGTTATGTCGACGACCTGGCATTCAGCTCGGAGCTGCTGTACCTGGCAAACGTGCTCCCCGGCGCCAGCGCCAATTTGCGCAGCACCAGCGTGATCGCGCAGTTCGTAGCGGCGCAACAAGGGCGATCCCTGGCGATCCTGCCCTGCTTCCTCGCCGCCCAGGATCCGCGCTTGCTGCCCGTATTGCCGCAAGAAATCAACATCACCCGACAGTTCTGGATGTACTGCCGCGAGGACCTGCGCAAGCTCAAGCGAATCACCCTGTTATGGGATTACATCAGGGAAGTCACAGAGCTGAACCGCCCGTTGTTGCTGGGCGAAACACATGTCCTACTGTTCGCAGACTGAGAATCTACAAGGAGTAAGGGAGACCCATCCTAACGACCTCATCAGGCTCTTGGCAACGACTTGTGACAGGGGTTGTGACACCACTTGTGACAGTCGAAAGGGTTCTTACAGTGGCGCATGTGGGCGCGATAAGGACCCCATGCTGGCATTGGCGTGAACACCTGCGCGAGGGCACATGGGGGAACCTGCACGGTGTTAAACAATGAGGTGATGCCTCAGAGATTTGTGTCAAATTTCCATCAGGACTCCCTACGCGACCATAACCAGACCACTACATGGACAGTCACATGGCCAATTCCCGTCTCTCAATACAGGAGGCATTAGGTCATGCTGAGGTTTTACCCGCATTCAGAAGAATTTGAAATGCCTCCCCAATAACCTTTTCCGCCTCTTGGATCTGCTTCAGCACTGCCATGACGTGCTCGTTAATTTCTTCTTCATGAGCTGAATCTGAGAGGTCTCCCAGTAAACGCGACATGCTTTTCAAGCGGCTAACTTGGGAGAATGCGTTGGCAAGGCTGCTATTTACGGCCGAGCTAAAAAGATCTGCCTTGTCTAAAAACTGTGATGGCAAATCAATCATGACCAGTAAAGCTTTGGAAGCGAGATCTTTTCGGGCTTCTTGAGTGTTGAACAAGCTCAGCAGATATGACTGGTCTCCATTAGAACGAACAACTGTACATCTGAGTTTGGCAATCTCGATTTGAGCTGCACCGACAGGGGTAGCCATGATCTGCGCTAAAAGCTGGGCGCTTGCAGTCCGTTCGCGGCCCCTTTGAAATTTGTCATAAAGCCAGACCATCAGTGCAATGACGGCGGCGACTGCGGTCCAGTCAATCTTCGATCCTTCGCAAAGCCACATAAACTTCTCCTCCATTGATAGGCGGAACGATCCTTCTTCCCGCACACGGCAGTCAAGCATGAATCAGCCATTACGCGTTGTAAGAAAGCCCCAATCCACCTTATGGTCGTCTCGCTGTGCTCTTGTAGATCTGTTCAAAGTGACTTGCGCTTTCATCAGGTAAAAGGTTCAGACACGGAGACCTATCGGGGAATCTGCGCACGTATGCGTAGTGAGGTGTTTACTCAGATTTACTGCCAGATTCTCACAGAAACCTAAAAGTGGCTGCGGTGGCTGAAAGGGCCGAGTACGATCCCTATTCGACACAGGAAGGGAGTCCCCGCAATGCTCGAAGGCACAAAGTCGGTTAACAAAATATGGATTGTCTTAGCCATCATACTGACTCTCTTAGGTCTCGCCATTTTTGGCACCTATGCTCATTACCTCCCAAAGATCTCGGATGACCATACGGCATGGAGTAGCTTTGGATCGCTGCTGAGTGGTTTTTTCACGTTAGGGGGCGTGATTGCGACTATCGCAACTCTCTTGTTTTTAAACGCTCAGAACAAGAATCAGCAGGATTTCATTGAGTGGCAGAAGCAGGCTTTATCTTTTGACCAATACATCAATCACCGTAAGCTCTTCATCGAGCGACTCAGCGAGCTGCAAATTGTCTGTAACAACCAGATTCGATTCAGCAACCCTGATCGCCTTTATAACTCGCTATTTCCAAATAATTCACCTACTAAAATATTTTTAACGGTAAAGCCAGATAGGTCGGATGAATCACACAACCTACTTGGCGATCTCGGCAGCCTGCTCGAAAAAGTCGAAACAGATCTGGACAAAGCAGTGTGGGATGGTGTGTCGGCGCGGCAGTTTGCCTTTGATTTAATTATTGTGAAAGACCATTTGCAAATTGAGTGGACAGGTGAAGACTCCGACGGAGACATATTAGTCGATGGCAAAAACACGGGGATTAATATTTACTCCATCAATGAGTTCTGTAGTAAATGCAGTTTAATCTTCGACTCATTCCTACACTACAGCGGGAACGCCCCCTTTAAAGGCTTTATGAAGGGTACTCCACGATATGTCAGGGAGGCTCTGATCGAGTGTTTCTCGCGCCCGTGGAAAGACATACCAATAAAGGCTTTGAAAAGCATTGAAGGCTTGAGCTCTTTGGAGTATCTGCTATTTCATATCGATTCAATGCGAGATGCAAGTGGTAACTGGGTATTGCCCATGACTTACAAAAATCTGGCACGCGCATTTAGTAGCCGAGAGGAAGTTTTGAAACTTCGTGACTACAGCAGACTTTCGCACTTGGTCAAAATAGGCGTACAGGAAGTTGAATGGACATTGGAGCTTTCAGCGAATAACAAGGCCAACCAAAAAACTTTTCATGACTTATTAACTTGCGCTGAAATGTTTAACGCACTGAATGATCTCTTTGAAGCTGACAAACAACAGGATTTTGATTTTTAGTAGTTATGAAAACAAATTCAATAAGCAACAAAGTAGAAATGCAGACGTTAGCCAAGGCCTTCGACAAACGGGCTCCTTGAGCAACTCCAAGGATTACAAGGATTAGGCTAAGGAATCGATAGGTGACAGGGTGGGACACAGGTCTTCCACCGCGTAGCCGATGCATAGGTTATCAGTTACATGCCTGAAGCTGGGGTCGGGCACAGGCTATTGATGAGGACGAGGTAGCTCATCTCAGAAAATACCTCGTTCTCTATCAATACGCTGAGCGACACGAAATAAGCGTTGTTGTTCTTGTTGAGCAGGACTCAGAGAACGTCGAGGCCTCTTCTTGAGCAGGCGCAAAGCAGCTTGACGGTTGTCCTTTTCGCGCTCGACCAGTTGGACCACAGCTTCTTGTACGGAGACACGAGTGAAGTTAGAGCCTTCAAGTTCGAGCCATCGCTTGACGATCAGGTTGGACAAATCGAACGAGTAATGAGACAGCAGCGTGAAGGTCAACTCTTTATCGAGGACCCCCATCGGCTGGAACTTACCTCGAACATCTTGATAATTGGTCTGAACAAACTGGCGGCCCAAATCTGGACTGCGAAACTCCAGAGCTTTGAGCATCTTGGAGATGTCCCGCAGAACGTGCTTATGATTTTTCCCAGTGATCTTAGCTATCTCCAAGGACGACATACCGGGCAGACCGTTGAGGGTCGTTGGGGTAATCACTCCGACCTTGGAGATGTTCTCGAATATGGTTGTGGTGCTGTTGTTCATATCGTATTTCCTTTTAATTTGCCGCCTTGTTCGCACCCACAGTCCGACCCGAAGACCCACGATGGGGGCTATCAAGCAGCAGCAAGGAAGCAAACTAAACGAACTTCGGTGATAACCATGCGACTGGCCTTGGCAACGAGAAGTGTCTCTCAGTGTTGGTGAGGGTTTTTAATTCCGAGTCCAAATGTCGAAGAGACGGCGTTGCGTACTCAACGAGGACCTCGGAACTTTACGACCCTTAAAGGAATGGGAATCTGGGTCGGAAGACCAGTCCCCTACTCAAAGGCTTCATAAAGGAAAAGCGAGGGGAGTGGATGACAAGAACAATATCCAGAGTCCACGTATGGGTCCCCGAGGTGCCCTTAGGGTTATTCTTATACATGCGGCGGTAATTCAAATGGTGCCAAACGTCCGAAGGTCATGATGCAATTTGGCAAGCTCAACAGGACTTGGCTTCGTCAGTTCGTCAACGTCTTCCCATTCGTGGCTCCCAACTTGATGCGTGCCGTTCATCTCATGAACAAGTGACTTGGGTCTTGACTTCATCATGTACGGAACAATCAGTTCGATGGCCTTGACGTATCTTTGGGCGTGCCTCTCTGCTATCCGTAGAACGTCCCCAACCGATTCCGCTGTGACCCTTTCGAGCCCAACAAGGATGGTCGCGATGTTCCGAACAGACAACGGCATGGATTTACCACCCGATCCAGTCGACCGGTCATGCCAGTCCAGTCGTGCGACACCCTCAACTATGTCCAAGGCGAACGCAGGATAACGACCATAACGGGTAGTGCAACCAATGTAGGAAAAGAAGGGATTCGCTATGGACTTCGGTGGTCTGCCTCGAATGCTGGAGGCCGTGCTACGGAATTGATCTAAAACGATGGTCAATGGTGGAGCCCTCAGGTGCCGGGAACACAGGATGTGTCCTCCCTTGTAGTGAGGGTTTTTACATGCCACGGTTTATAAGGGCTGTAGAGGAGGCGTTTCGAGCACTCAGTTCATCAAAAACACGCTTATGCTTGAAATCCGCAGGGCCAAGCCCGTACCAACTCCACAGAATCGACACAGCTATGCCTTCAATTCATCCATACCCACTTGGACCAACGGATAGTCAGACTTTGCAGCGCCAAATATTCAGTCTTGCGGATCGCCGGGAGGACCTCTTCGGTCCCCACATTTGCAGAAAGGGTAGAATTGTGGGGCGTTGCCACCGAGGAGCATCTGATACGCCTGCGCCAGCGTGAGCATGGCAAGGGTTGAGCACATCGTTCTCCCAAGGGAGTCCGTGGGGACACTAATCGAAGTATTTTTCCAATAGTATCCCCAGACAGACGCTATTCCAGCTTAGCTTACTTAGATTGTCTGTACGACATCACAGAGCCAGAAATGGCCTTCAAGTCAGCCCTTATCTGCGAAGATCAGATCGTGTTCAGGGCGCCCCACAAGGACATCAAATTCGATGCCGGTGGGGTCGCTAACTATCGGCGCTCCGGCAGACTAATCGTTTGCACAACATAACAGCAGCCGGTGAGTGTCAGACCTATCAGGCCAGGTAACGCCGCAATTGCACAGTAACCAATCGCCCTGTTCAAGTTCTGCTTGAGGTAATAGGAGGGGATTGCCCATCCATCAAAACTTTGCAAAACAGATAGACCCACATAGACCAAAAGGCTCCCAACAAGGCCGACCAATAAAAGTACTGTTGAAACTGCCAGAGCTTTCCGAAGCGTAATCATCCGATTGACACCTCCATGTGAGAGCTTCCACCAAGTAAACCACGAAGCATCTCAGCGATCACCTCAACGGGAACGCCAGAGCCGTATGTATCAAACGTAATGGTTCCTGAAGCATGTCCCATGACAGCCTGAGCGTGAGTTGTAGGAACCCCCTTGGCCTGCATGAGGGAAGCCAACGAGTGGCGTAATGAGTGGAACGTCAGCCCCTTCGTGAACGTGTCTCCCAGAGCTTCCGGAATGGCCTGTTGGTTTGCCCACCACCCGGCTGTCTTGTAGCCAATCTGAGCCAATGCTTCTGACCCAGAGATCTTGCACGCCTCGACGTACCGCAAGAATGCCGCAAGATCGAACCCGTAGGCACCGTCAGTCAACGGCACCAGTCGCTCGCTACGTTTGTTCTTAATGGACTTGCCCTCACCAACCTCGTTGATGTGGATGACCGTGACACCTGATTCAAGGGTCTGGATATCACTCGTAGTCAACTGAGAGATCTCGTTGAGGCGTCCACCAGTGATAACACCCAGACTTAGCAGCCAGCGCTTCCACAAGGTCTCTGGAAGGTTACTCGCGTACTCCATCACCTTGGTCACTTGTACCTGAGAGAACGCCTTACGCGTCGACTCAAGCCCCTTCGTGAGCTTCAGCTTCTTGTCATATGCCTTAGTCAGATGTCCATTCTCAACAGCCCAAGCGAGAACAGCCGAGAGCTTCACAATCAGCTTGTTTATCGTCGAAGGCATACGCCCCTCAGAGAGGCGATCACGGAGAGCCACAAGGTCCTCCCTTGAGTGGTTCCGTAGGTCCAGCTCCCCCAGAGATGCGGAGAGCGTGCCGTGACACACCTTGGTTTCCTTAAGGGTCGATGCCTTCTGGTCCTGAGCGCGATCCGCCATATAGAGAACTGAGAGGGCCTCAAAGGTCAGTACTGGAGCCTTTACAGATAAGGACAGAGACACGTCATTCATCTGCTTCAACTTTGGCTCAGGATTGCCCTCGAGGTCCCTAATGATCTTCACCAGAGGCACCGAGTCGCCCTGTAGTCGAACCTGAGCAGCAGCCATCACATCTCTCGCCTTGGTCACATGCTCATGCTGATCGACGTTGAGGGACATCGTTGCAGCAATCTCTGTCAGGTTGGTCCTAACGTCCTCGTACAGGTCGCCCCAGTCACGCAGCGAGTGGACATCATGGGAACACGACAAGAGCCCTTCAGCGACCCATAGCAAATGCTCACGAAGCTCTTTCCAAGTGGCCTCAGGGTGATCCAAGTGGAATGACCTAATGGTCTCGGCAAGTCGTCGTGAAGCGTCCATAGCGGCCTTTCTGTCGGAGGTCTTGAGGGAAACGGAGGTGGCCTGCGTGCTGCTGCCTGTCTCTCTAAGGCGCAGATAGTAAATCCCGTTGCGCCTGTAGTGATAGGGCTTAGCGAGCCTTGTGGTCGGCCTGAAGGGAACAGCAGAGTTTGTGACAGCACTTGTAACAGGGTAGAGCTTTGCAGAGGTCATCATGGCGTCAGGGTCCCGGAATCATTGGGTGGAACCCTTACGCCTTGTAGTTCTGGATGTACTGCCGCGAAGACCTGCGCAAGCTCAAGCGGATCACCCTGTTGTGGGATTACATCCGCGAGGTGACCGAGCGCAATCAGGGGCTGTTGATGGGGATCAGCAGGGAAATGCTGTTCGCCGACTAATCGGCGCTCACCACAATCGATACTCGACGGTTTTCAGTGCGCCCGGAAGCGGTGTCATTGGAGGCCACAGGTTCGCTGCTTCCAAGCCCCCGTAACTGGATGTTCTCCTGCTTCATGCCGGCAGCGATCAGCACCGTACCGACGCTTTTTGCGCGACGCAGGGAAAGCTGTTCGTTGTAGGACTCTTTACCCGACGCATCGGTGTGACCATCGACTCTAACGCGCTCGATCCCGACACCCAGCAATGACTTGCCGATGCGCGAGACGATTTCGCTGCTCTGCGCATTCAAGCTATCGACGTCACTGCCAAACAGGACTTTGCCGGACAGGCCGAATGCCCAACCCTCGTCAGTCAGCTCGAAACCTTGCTGTTTCAATACGGCAATCTGCGCCGGGGTCAGGCCTTTTTGCGGCACCGACTGGCAACCGGACAACGTCACCACGGCCATCAATAGAGTGATGGTGAAAAGTCGCAATGATTGTGGAATAAGTGAGAACACGAAAATCAACTCCTGATTTGAACGTCGGCGACAGAGTGCTCCGACCCTGCGGTTTGCTGTGCGCCTCGGGCAAGTCGCTTGGCTTGATACATGGCCGCATCGGCAGCATTGAGCAGAGCGTCCGGTGTCGCCCCATGATCGGGGAACACGGCGATGCCGATACTGAGTGAGGTCAACACTTGGTTATCGTCCGGCAATGAAATCGGTTCTTCCATGCTGGCAATGATTTTGTCGGCAATCCGTTCGGCGTCTTCGGTCTTGTGTAGAGGCGTGAGCAGCACCGCAAATTCGTCACCGCCCAATCGAGCCACCAGATCTTCTTCGCGCAGCTGTGCCCGGACCCGATCGGCCACGGCCACCAGCACCGCATCGCCCGCCGCATGGCCAAAGCCGTCGTTGATTTCCTTGAACCGGTCACTGTCGAGAAACAACACGGCCACCCGCTCATTCAATTTGTGGGCATTGCGCACCGCACGCTTCAGACGACCTTCGAAAAATGCCCGGTTCGGCAAGCCTGTGAGGCTGTCATGGTTGGCCTGGTGAGCGAGCGTTTCGTTTTCGCTTTGCAGGTGAGTCTGCCAAGACTCGAGTTCATCGAGCAGGGCATTGAAGTCGTTGCCCAGATTGTCGAGTTCGGCGATGGCGGCGGCGGGAACCCGTTGGTCGAAGGCTCGCTCGCTGCGTGCGGCGTGAGCCACCGAAGCCAGGCTGCGCAGTGGCCCGGTGATCCTGTGCAACTGCCGACGAGCCAGGTAGAGCGCCACCCAGGCGCTGATTGCCGTGCACAAGACAATCCCCACCAGACCGCTGAGCAAAAAGCGCATCAGGCTGCCGCCATGTCCGGTGAGTTCAATGCTGCCAATTTCCTGGCCCTGATGAACGATCGGCATGCTGATGGGTTTTTCCAGAAACGCCTTGGCCAGTTGCATTTCGAGTGTGGTCAACAACCCGGTTTCCGGTCGCTGCCAGCGCGCCAGCAACTGGCCCCGTGCATCCAGGACTCGGGCATCAGCCACTTCCTCAGTGGAGGCGATCAATGCCAACGCTTCGGTGGCGGCGGCTTTGTCGTTGAACACCACGGCCGCTTCCACGGTGTAGTTGATCGAACGCGCGATCAGGTGCAGGTTGTGGTCGGCATACACCCGCAAGGCCAAAACGCCCAGCAGTGTCAGTGAAACACTGGCCATCGCCACGCCCACCAGGGCAACGATCAAATGACCGCGACCGATGACCGAGTGCAGGCTCGGACGAATACCCGGTTTGAACAAACTCATGGCGCCGCCGGTTTGCGACGGGACAATTGCAGCACGCTCGGATGAATGCGCACACCGCTGCGGGCGACGGAATCGAGATTGACCTCGAAGGACACCTGATCATCCGCAACTCGCAGACAAAACAGACTGCCTACGGTGCATTGATCGTCGCTTTCGCTGATGCTCAGAACAGGACGCCCGATCAGCGAGGCGAATAGCTGACTGCGCTCTTCGCTGGTCAACTTGCCGATGTACACCGCATCGCATTCACTGGCGATGGATGGGTTGTCGGCCAAAAGCCGTTGCACGGTCACGGGCCGGCCCGTCGCTTGAATCGTGCCTTTGACCAGATCATCGGTGTATTCGGTGGGGCCGACCACACACAGGCGAAGTTGTGCTGGCTCAACCGGCCAACGGGCGTAACTGAGAATTCCGAGAACGACCTGGGTAACCGACCTGGCACGCTGATCGGCCATGCCCGGCGGGGTTTGTGGTTGCGCGCATACGGCACCAGACAACAAACAGAGAAGGCCGGCGAGCAATGCTTGTTTGCAGCCAATGACACGCTCTGTCGTCCAGACAGCCACCTTCATGCAGGGATTCTCTTCGATCGTAGCTAAATGATGCCGCAACGATAGCATAGCGCTGGAACCCCAGCGAGGCCGCGCACCACGGCACTTCGGACAGATTCCAGCGCTTATTTCACTCCAGGGTATCGCCGCCCTCTTTTAGTTCCAGCATCAACCCGCTCAAGCGTTTGACCTTGCGTCTCACCGCTTCTTCAAACACACCGGCACGCGGTTCGATCAAGGTGAACCAGTCCTTGGCCCGGGTGATGCCGGTATAGATCAGCTCCTTGGTGAGTACGGGGTTCAGGGCATCCGGCAGAATCAACGCAGTATGGGCAAATTCCGAACCTTGGGATTTATGCACCGTCATGGCGTAAACGGTTTCGACATCATTGAGTCGGCTGGGCAGAACAAAACGCACCCCGCCCTGCCCGTCATTGCGCGGGAACGCCACTCGAAGGACCTGCTTGCCCGCTTCTGGTCCATCACGCTCGGGAAGCTTGAGCGCGATGCCGATATCGCCGTTCATCAAACCCAGGCCGTAATCATTGCGCGTCATCAGCACCGGCCGTCCCTCGTACCACTGCTGATCGCTATCGATCAGTCGGGCCTTGAGCAACGCCTCGGTCACTCGCAGATTCAAACCCTCGACACCCCACGGACCTTTGCGGACCGCGCACAATAGCTGGAAGGCATCGAAGGCTTGCAAGACTTGTCGAGCCCAATCAGTCCAGCATGAATCCTCCAGCGGACTGTCGAGCGCTGGTCGCTGATTGCGCAGCAGGCTCAAGTAATGCCGATAGCCCTGCGGTCCATCGCCATGACCTTCGAGCAACAAACGCTCCAGCGCCCGATCCTGTTCATTCTTGAGGGACAGGCAAAACACATCGCCGTGACTGCGCGCCGCCAGCAACTTGCGCGCCTCTTCGGGCTGCTGCTGGTTGACCCAACGGGCCAACTGGCCAATGCCGCTGCCTTCGCCAAACCGGCGCGAGTGGCGCAGCATCACCACTTGCTGGGCCAGTGGATGAGTGCCCAGGGTGTCCTCCTGCAACCCGCTTGTCTCCAGGCTTTCGCCGCTGACCGCCTCCAGCCACTGGCGTGTCTGCGGGCTGTACCAGCCAGCTTCGGCATCGCGACATAAATCGCCCAGCACCGCACCGGCCTCTACCGATGCCAATTGATCCTTGTCCCCCAACAGCACCAGTCGGGCATGGGGTGGAAGCGCGTCGAGCAGATTCGCCATCATTTCCAGGTCGATCATCGAGGCTTCGTCCACCACCAGCACATCCAGCGGCAAGCGATTCCCCGCGTGGTGCCGGAAATGTCGCGTACCGGGACGGCTGCCAAGCAGGCGGTGAACCGTGGTGACGTCTGACGGGATTTTGTTGCGTATGTCTTCGCTGACTTTCAGCGTCTGGACCTGCTGGCTGATCGACTCGGTCAGGCGCGCTGCGGCTTTACCGGTCGGCGCGGCCAGCCGAATGCGCAGCGGCTTGCCAGCCTCCACGGCCGGTGCCTGGAGCAACGCCAGCAAACGCACGACCGTGGTGGTCTTGCCGGTGCCCGGACCACCGGTGACGATACTGAAAGCGCCACGTGTAGCGAGAGCACAGGCAAGTTTCTGCCAGTCGATCACTTCACCGGGTTTGGCCGGACCGAACAGACCAGTAAGGCGCTGGAGCAAGTCGGCCGGTGTTGCTTCGTGCTCCGCCAGACGCTGACGCAGCGAGTGATCGATACGCCGCTCGTATGCCCAGTAGCGGCGCAAATACAGCCGTTTGCCAGACAACACCAACGGCCGTTGCTGCGCGGCCTCACGCCCATCAGCCGCCAGGGCGACCAGATTGCTGGACGCCAGCACCTTGCACCAATGCGCGCCGTCCAGCGCCTCAAGCAATTGCGAGGGCAGCAACATCGCGCCACTGTGCAGATCACCTTCCGGTGGCAGCGACAGGGCGAAGTCCGGTTCTTTCAATGTCTCGAACAGGTCCAGGCAGACATGCCCGTGGCCCAATTGGTGACTGGTCAACGCCGCCGCCAGCAACACCAACGGATCATCATCCGGCGCCAGTTCATGAAGGAAGGCAACGAAGGCTTTGTCCAGTGCGCGCAACCAGCCACGCTCGACCCAGCGCGTGAGCAACAGCAGCAAATCCTCGGCGCGATTCAACGGGGCGAGGTCAGCCAGGCTGTCAGAGGCCAACGGCGTGGGCAACAGATCGGCGAAGGTGCGGCTCATAGCAATACTCCCTGTTCCCACGCCGGTTCGACCTTCGGCTCCGCCTTACCTTGAAACATCCGATCCAGTCGCTCGATCAGCTCTCTCGGCGGACGGGCGAAATACACGCCCTGGCTGGGCGCGCGAGTACCGCGCAGGAACAGATACAACGCGCCGCCGACATGCCGGTCGTAATCGTAATCGGCAAGTCGGGCCTTGAGCTGGCGATGCAGGGCCAACAGGTACAGCACGTATTGCAAGTCGTATCGGTTGTCGAGGATCGACTGCTCCATGGCTTGCTCGGTGTAGGCCAGATCGTCGATGCCGAGCCAGTTGGATTTGTAGTCGGCGACGTAGTAGCGGCCGTCGTGTTCGAACGTCAGGTCGATGAAGCCCTTGAACATTCCGTTGAGCAACACCGGTTCGGCAGCCATCCGGGCCACACCGTTGTGCGTGTATTGGCACACCAGCGCATCGAGCTTGAGTACATCGACCTTGTGGCTGGCGAACCAGAACTCCATTTCGACCTGGTATTGGGTCAGCTGCTCAAGCATCACCGGGGGTTGCCCGACACCAACAGGCATCGGTGACTTGAGCAAATGCTGCAGCCAGTCGCTTAGCGTGGTTATCCAGCCTTCCCAGCCGCGACGATTACAGCGACGAGCGATGGCGTCCTCCACGGCCTGCGGTGTGGCGCCGAAACCTTCATCGCCAGCCCATTCGAGCAAGCCATGGAGGAAAGTGCCCGGATTCGGACCTCGCGGGAATCGATGGATATCCGCGCCGCCGGCAACCATCTCCCGGGGAGCCTGCGGATCGAGACGTTCATCGTCGAAGAGCTTCTGTGCCTGCGGACTCTCGGGCGCCTCATCACTGCCGATGCTCAGGCTGTCGCTCAGGCGCAAGGCGCTGTAAGAGGCGATCCACCAGTTTTCACTGGCCTTGCGTTTCGGAATCAACGGGGCAAGCAATGCCGCTTCGTTCTGCGGTGGGTGGTAATGCTCAGCCGTAGCTTCAGGCATTTCGCCGTAGCCCAGCGCAGGACAGTCCTGTTGCAGGTCCTGCAGCCAAGAAGTGGGTCCCGAAGACTCGCTCAATGCCGCGCCGCCGCCCAATAGATAACCCAACGCCGAAAGATGCAGCACCGAGCTGTTGTTATTGCCACGTTTGAGGTCCGTCACCCCCAGCCAGCAGGCATGTTGCGCCCGTGTCAGGGCTACATAAAGCAAGCGCAGGTCTTCCGCCAGTCGCTCATCATCGGCCAGGGCAATCAACTCGGCGGTCGGGCTCAAGGTCACTTGGGCCTTGCCGGTGGCGTCGTGGTAATGCAGCGGCAAGCGGCTGCCATCCACGGGTTTCGCCGAGCAAATGAAAGGCAGGAATACCAAGGGATACTCAAGCCCTTTTGATTTGTGGATGGTCACGACCTTGACCAGTTGCTCATCACTTTCCAGACGCAGGATTTGCTCTTCGCCGGCCTGACCGGACAGCGCCAGATGCTCGGACAAATGACGGATCAGCGCTTGTTCGCCATCAAGCTCGGCGGCGGCCTGTTGCAGCAATTCGCAAAGGTGCAAAAGGTTGGTCAACACCCGCTCGCCATCGCTGCGCGCGATCAATGCCTGGGGCAACTGGAAGTCATGCAGCAAGCGGCGCAGCATGGGCAGCACGCCCTGCTTGCGCCAGATCTCGCGATAGCCGCGGAACTGCATGACCCGTGCTTCCCAGGCCAGTTCGTCCTGATTGAGTCGTTCCAGTTCCGGCAACGAAAGATTCAGCGTAATGCAGGCCAATGCGGCGCGCAGGGGGCGTTCGACATCCGGTTCGGCGCACGCTTTTAGCCACGTCAGTACATCGTGGGCTTCCTGGGCAGCGAACACCGAATCCTTGTCCGACAGATAGACGCTGCGCACACCGCGCGCAGAGAGCTCGGCACGCACGGCCTGCGCTTCCTTGCCATCGCGAACAAGAATCGCGATATCCGCAGGAAGCAGCCCTTTGAAATCCTTGCCGTCTCGCACAAAACCGGCCCGCCCCTGTTGCCCACCATTGAGCAATGCGGTGATTTCACTGGCACACGCGGCAGCCAATTGTTGTCGATACACCGCACCGGACAATGGCTGCTCGGCAGGCAAATGCCAGATGTTGAGCGCGGGCACGACCTGACCGCCGATGTGCAGAACCTCTTTGCGACCCTGGGACTCAACGGGCAAAAACGGTACCGGGTTATCGCCATTGCGTTCACGAAACAGGAAGGCTCCGCGCCCCGCTTCGCGAGTCTCGGCGCGTTCAAACACATGGTTCACGGCGCTGACCATGCCGTGACTGGATCGGAAGTTGGTGCCCAAGGTATGCAAGCGGCCAGAAGTCGCCTGACGGGCGCGAAGGTAGGTATAGATGTCGGCACCGCGGAAGGCGTAGATCGCCTGCTTCGGATCACCGATCAGGAACAGGCCGCTCTCGGGATTGTTGTCTTCGATGCGATAGATGCTCTCGAAGATCCGGTACTGCACCGGATCGGTGTCCTGGAATTCGTCGATCAGCGCCACCGGAAACTGTTCGCGGATCAAGGTCGCCAAGCGCTCGCCACCATCGGCTTGCAATGCTGCATCGAGGCGTAGAAGCATGTCGTCGAAGCCCATTTCCGCACGACGACGCTTTTCTTCCTCGAACCGTGCGCCGACCCAATGGGCGGCGTGTTGCAGCACGGCGGCGTCCGGTGTCGGCAAACCATCAAGACAGGCTTTCAGAGCGGGCATTGCGTCCAGCCCCGGATGGTTGGGGGCTTGGCCTTTCTTCCAGGCTTCCGCCATTCCGTCGGGAGTAAGCCGCGTGAAGCCGGTGCCAATGTCCAGTTGCTCAAGGGATTCGTCTTCTGCCCAGGCTTTGATCTTCTCGAACCAGGGCTCGAAGTAACGCGCCTGCATCTTGCGACCGTCGACACTCTTGCTCGTGACGCCTTCGTGGCAGATGGCGAGCAATTCATCAGCCCATTGCCGCCAAGGCATTTTGAGTTCCAGCAATGCGACCCGTCGTTCCTGCAAACACTCGGTGATCAGCTCGGCAGGTTCTTTGCCTTCAACGTTGTCCCGCTCGCTGGCAAACAGTCCGCGAACACGCGGCAGCAACGCCGCCGGGCCACCCCAGTTGCTACGCACCCAATTCAGCGCATCGCCCTGCATCGGGTAACAGAACAGACGCCAGTAGTCGCGCAGGACTTCACCGAGCAAATCGCTGTGATCGGTTTCCAGGGTCTGGGTAAACAGGCTACCACTGTCGAAGGCGTGTTCGCGCAACATGCGCTGGCACCAACTGTGAATTGTCGAAACGGCGGCCTCATCCATCCACTGCGCGGCGATGTCCAGGCGATTGGCGCAGCCGGGCCACTGCTCCGGCAGGTACTGTTCACGCAGTTCGGCAATCAGGCCGTCGGGTGCCGGAGTTTCATCGCGGAAAAAACGGGCGGCCTCAGCCAGGCGGGTACGAATACGCTCGCGCAGCTCTTTAGTGGCGGCATCGGTGAAGGTCACGACCAGGATTTGCGGAGGCAACAATTCACGCCCGAAGCCATTGTCTTCCCCGCCATGGCCGAGGACCAGGCGCAGGTACAGCGCGGAAATAGTGAACGTCTTGCCGGTCCCGGCGCTGGCTTCGATCAACTGACTTCCGCGCAGCGGGAATGCAAGGGCAAGCGGTGTCTTGGTGGTCATGAGCGCGCCTCCTCGCTGGACATCGAACGCCAAGGGGCTTCAAGCAACGGTCGGTAGAGCGCATTGCACCAATCGACGAAAGTCTCGTCGGCGACCAACGCATCGTAATCGGCAAATTGACGAGCCAGCGCAACGCTTTCGCGTCGTTCACCGTCCGTGGTCAATCCATCGCCCTCATAGGCCTTTCGAGCTGCCGCTTCAGCTTTGACCGGTTCGGTTTGACCGAGCCAGGCGAAGGCTGTCTTGACCGCAATCGGCAGTGGTTGACGCATACCGGATTGCCAGGCTTGCAACAGGTCGCCCAGCATCCGTCGTGCTGAGTCCGCCTCCATTGGAGCGAGTAGCAGACTGTCGTCACTGGCCACCAACGCCGTGGTCATCGACAGACCGCTGGCACACGCGACCAGATGATTGACCCAGGGCCGCGTCAGGCGATGCCATTTACGCGACTTGATCGAACCGATGCTGTTGGGGATCGTAGTGACGGACAGCAAACCACCATCAGCCCGTTGATGCAGGCCGCTGAGCCAACCTTCAAGGCGCAGGTCATGCAACTCCAGGCTCACCGGTAGAGCACTGGTCAATGGTGTTGGCCATAAAGCCAGAAGCTGCTGGTAACGCTGCAGCAGATCCGGCAACGGCTCGATCAGTTCTCGCTGAAGGCACTCGCCAAATCCGGCCATGGGCAACAATCCGCTGTTTTGCAAACGCCGGGCCTGCGCTTCAAGCGCGTGATCGGTGTCATCCAGATCAGCCAATGCAGCTTCGAGCAAACTGTCGCTGAGGCTATAGCGTTGCAAGGCGTCGAGCACAAAGGGCTCCTCATCCGCCAAAGGCACTTCGGCGGCCTCGAAAAACACCTTCAAGCGCTGACTGAAAAAATGCCGCACCGGGTTGCGCAAGAAGTCCTGGAGTTGCCCTAGACTCAGCGGCTCCTCTTGTACGTGAGGATCAAGGATCTCGACATCCGTCGCTTGCGCCGTAGCATGGTGAAGTACCTGCCATTCATTGGCGTAGCTGAACAACTCATCGCCTTCATGGAAGTAACGGGCACTGAAAGGTTGCAGCGGATGCTCTTGAGTGATGGCTTCAAGCAGGTCTTCGTCGACATCGCTCAATCGCCAGCCACTGGCAAGGTGGTCACGGAGTTGGCCGATCAGTACCGACGCAGGGCGCTCGCTATTGTCGCGAATGCTGCGGCCAACCCAGCTGATATAGAGCTGGTCCCGTGCCGACAACAGGGCTTCGAGCAACAAGTAGCGATCATCTTCTCGCCGCGACCGATCGCCGGGGCGGTAGTCACTGCCCATGAGGTCGAAGTCCAGCGGCGGTTGCGCACGCGGGTAGTCGCCATCGTTCATACCCAGCAAGCACACCAGTTTGAAGGGGATCGCTCGCATCGGCATCAAGGTGCAGAAATTCACCGCACCGGCGAGGAAACGTTGGGACAAACGCCCCTGATCGAGACCGGCAAGCCACGCTTCACGGACGACAGTCAGCGGTAGCTCATCTTGCAGGCCTACCGATTCACAATTCTCGAGCCAGGCTTCGCGCAGCTCTTCCAGTTGAGTCAGCAAGAAGTCGTCGTGCTCGTTACTGGCCTGGAAGAACAACGACACCAATGCCTGCAAGCGCAGGCTCCATTGTTGTGGCGACGCCGGCTGCGTGAGTTCCTTATGGGCAACTTCCAACGCATCCAGCAGCGCAACCAACGGGCCGATGAGCGCAGCGTCGAGACCACCGATCTCATCGTAAGGCTCGATTCCGGCACAAGCGTTGGCACTGCCGACGGCATAACCCAGCAACATGCGTCGCAGGCCGAAACGCCAACTGTTTTGCTCCAGCGCTTCAGGTAAACCGAGGCCTGCACGCTGCTCGGCATTCATACCCCAGCGTATGCCTGCGCCTTCAATCCAGCGGTGCAGGGTCGGCAGGTCACGCTCCTCGACACCAAAACGGGCACGTAGCGCCGGCACGTCCAGCAGGTCGAGGATTTCACTGACCGGGAAACGACTATCGGGCAGCTTGAGCAGATGCTCGACAGCGATCAGCAGTGGATCGCGCCCGCGCTGGCCTTGGTCAGCCAGCGTGAAGGGAATGAAGCGCGGATCATGACGCTCCAGTTGACCGAACACCGCCCGAATATGCGGTGCATAACTGTCGATATCCGGGACCATCACGATCACATCGCGAGGACGCAATTGTGGATCGGCACTGAAGCGCGCGAGCAACTGATCGTGAAGGATCTCTACTTCACGCTGAGCGCTGTGAGCGATGTGAAAACGAATCGACTCATCTTTCTCAAGATCTACGGCTGGCCAGCGTTCGCGCGTCTCGTTCAGTGGACGCAATTCAAGGATGTCGTCCTGCAACTGGTTGAGCATGTTCAGAGGCAAGCTGTCGCTGAACAAATCGATGCGACCGTCGCGAAACGCCGAGCGATAGCTGTTGGGATCGTCGTAGCTGTCGAGCAGGTTGATGTAGTCGCGCCCCTGCTTGCCCCATGCCGCCAATAATGGATGCGCGTGCTGATGAAGGGTTTGCGGATCGAGGACAACCGGCATGCCACTCTTGCGAGCCTGTCGTTTGTACTGATGCCGCAACAGGTCCTTATCGGCAACGATGTCCGCCCAGTGGTGACGACACGGGTTATGGACGCACAGCAGAACCTGACTGAATCGAGCCAGCCCGGCCAAGGCTTCCAGAGCTTGAGCGGGCAGGGAGGAAATCCCGAAAACAATCACTCGGGAGGGCAATCCATCGGGGGCGACGTCGAGACTGTTGATGCGCTCGATAAACCGCTGATGGACACCGGCACGGCTCTGCGCCATACCTTCGTCACCGACATCCAGTAGCAGCGCACGCCACAATTCTGCCTGCCAGCAATTGGCCGGGGTCAGCGGTTTCGTTTCACCTCTGCCATTGCGTAACTGATGACGACCTTCCGCCCAGTCTTCGAGCCAGTCGGCGCGGTACACCTGATATTGGTCGAACAAGTCCGCCAAGCGTTCGGCCAATTGATAGCGCTTGCGCAGATCAGTGTCGTTGGTAAGAAATCGTTGTAGCGGTTCGAAGTGCGGTTGATTGATCAACTGCGGGAGCAGACGCATCAGACGCCAGGTCAGCGGGGCTTTGTCGAGCAGCGACTTGACTGGAATTTCATCACGCCCCAAGACCATGCGATAAAGCTGCCACATGAAGCTACCGGGTAGCTGCACGTCGATGGCGGCGGCGATTCCGCAGCCGCCCATGTCGTCATCTTCAGCGTCTTCGGCCAGTGCCAACTTTAGCCATTGGGCTATTCCGTTGCTCTGCACCAGGGCGATTTCATTTTCCAAGGGAGCCAACGGATAACGCCGCATCCAGCTGACCACCAGGCTGCGCAATTCGTCCAGGCGGTTGCCGTGAACCACCATAAAACCAGCACTGAGGGACGTCGCGTCCGGCATAAAGGCTTCCTTGGAAAATACAAATGCTAGGGCCAAACCTTAGCATTGTCGGGAGACTGTGACAGCGTGGACCTGTCCGATGTTGTTGTACGAACTTTCCTGCGGACAAAACAAAACCCCAACTGCTTTCGCAATTGGGGTTTCGGAATTTAATCTTGACGATGACCTACTCTCACATGGGGAAACCCCACACTACCATCGGCGATGCATCGTTTCACTGCT
>NZ_JBLNNF010000031.1:0-38691 GCF_047784845.1 Pseudomonas sp. NFX98
AACCATCGCCGTTGCCATTCCGCTTCGAACCACCTGCCGCCTGCGCTGTTTGAGCAGCAAGCGGCCTAATGCTCCTACAGAGTGGTTCAAAAAAACTGAACCACTACACCGAAGGCTGCGATCTTTTCATCGACCATGAACTTTTATTTAGAAAGCCTGCGCTCTTTTCTTGGCAAAATGCAGCACAACGTTGTGAACTCTTAATCAGGCCAGCCCTATGACCCGCATCTTGACCATCGAAGACGACGCCGTGACCGCCCGTGAAATCGTCGCCGAATTGAGCAGCCATGGACTCGATGTCGACTGGGTCGACAACGGTCGCGAAGGCCTGGAACGCGCGGTGAGCGGCGACTATGACCTGATCACTCTCGACCGCATGCTGCCGGAGCTCGATGGCCTGGCGATCGTCACCACGCTGCGGACCATGGGCGTGGCCACGCCGATCCTGATGATCAGCGCCCTCTCCGATGTTGACGAGCGCGTGCGCGGTTTGCGGGCCGGGGGTGATGATTACCTGACCAAGCCTTTCGCCACCGATGAAATGGCTGCGCGGGTCGAAGTCCTGCTGCGCCGGCAGAACACCGGGACGGCGCAAGCCACCACGCTGCGGGTGGCGGATCTGGAGTTGAACCTGATCAGCCACGAAGCCAGCCGCGATGGTCAATTGCTCACGCTGCTGCCCACCGAATACAAGCTGCTGGAGTTCCTGATGCGCAACACCGGGCAGATCCTGTCGCGGATGATGATTTTCGAAGAGGTCTGGGGTTATCACTTCGACCCCGGCACCAACCTGATTGACGTGCACATCGGCCGCCTGCGCAAAAAGATCGATCCACCTGGCAATGCCCCATTGATTCGAACCGTGCGAGGCTCGGGTTATGTCATTGCCGAACCCGTCTAAAGGCTGGCGCTCTTCCAGCAGTCGTTTACTGGCGCTCTACAGCGCGCTGTTCGTGATCTGGAGCGGCATTCTGATGGGGGTCATGTACTACGAGGTGTCCGCGTACCTGGACAACCTGGCCAAACACTCGTTGATGCAGCGCCAACATCTGTTCTCGCGCTTCCAGGGCGAACAACTGTTGGACGCCCTCGCCGTCAGCATGACCTTCGACATCCGCGGCATCGACGCCTATGGCCTGTTCGATCATCAGCACCGTTACCTGAGCGGCGCCCTGGACCACATCCCCCGTGGCCTGCCGCTGGACGGCAAGATCCACATGCTCAGCGACTGCGCCGACTCCGACGACCCGACGCTGCCCAATGACAGCTGCGACGCCGTGGCGACCCAGACCCGGGACGGACTTTGGCTGGTGTTGGTGCGCGACAACGGCTCGCTGTTTGCCGTTACGCGGATCATCCTGCACGCACTGTTCTGGGGTGTGACGTTGACCATCCTGCCCGGCATCGTCGGTTGGCACTTGCTGCGCCGTCGTCCGCTGAGGCGTATCCGCGCGATTCAGGCCAGTGCCGAAGCCATCGTCGCCGGTGACCTTACCCGGCGCTTGCCGCTGTCCAATCGCCGCGATGAACTGGACATGCTCGCCGCCATCGTCAACGTGATGCTCGAACGCATCGAGCGCCTGATGCATGAGGTCAAAGGTGTGTGCGACAACATTGCCCATGACCTGCGCACGCCGCTGACCCGCCTGCGCGCGCAGCTTTACCGCATGCAACAACAGGCGGGTGAAGGCTCGGCGCAAGCGGCGCAACTGGATCTGGTGCTGGGCGAGGCTGATACGCTGATGGCACGGTTTCGCGGGTTGCTGCGGATTTCCGAGCTGGAGGATCGTCAGCGCCGTTCCGGTTTCGTGCAGCTTGATCCGGTGTCGTTGCTACAGGAACTGCATGAGTTTTACTTGCCACTGGCGGAAGACGATGGCCTGACGTTCGAGCTGCAACTGCCGGAATCCTTGCCGCCACTCAATGGCGACCGCGCCTTGTTGTTCGAAGCGGTGGCGAACCTGTTGAGCAACTCGATCAAATTCACCCCGCCCGGTGGCCAGGTAATTTTGCGTGGAGTCGATGAAAACGGACATACCCGCATCGAAGTCCTCGACTCCGGCCCGGGCATTCCCGAGACCGAGCGCGAGGCGGTGTTCCAGCGCTTTTATCGCGCCGAGGCGGGCAATCTGAAAAGCGGTTTCGGGTTGGGACTGTCGATTGTCGCAGCGATTGTCAGCCTGCACGGGTTTAACTTGGAGGTGGGCAGCAGCGAACTGGGTGGCGCGCGGCTGGTGCTGGATTGTGAGCAGAGTTTGATTCCGCAGACCTGAAAATCAAAAGATCGCAGCCTGCGGCAGCTCCTACAGATGTACACAATCCCTGTAGGAGCTGCCGCAGGCTGCGATCTTAAAAAGCCTACGCCGGGTAGTTAGCCCGCAGTGCCTCAAGCCCACCCTGATAAATCCCGGTGAACAACGCCACCACTTCCTCATCACTCACGCCCACCGGCTCAAACCGACCGGACCAGGTCACCCGCGCGCCCTGCCCCTGCGCTTCAACCTTGATCGTCGCCAGATAATCAGTGGCCGGAAACGGTGCCTGCGAAATCGAGTAGCTGTAGGTTTTCGCGGTGTCGTCGAACGCTTGCAGACGTTCGATGATCACGCCGCCGTCTGCGGTTTGCAGGCTGCGTACCCGCCCGCCTTCGCTGAGTTCACTCTTGGGAATGAACGGCAGCCAGTCCGGCAGCGAGTTGAAACCGCCGATCAATTGCCAGACCTGATCGGCCGAGGCCGGGATGTCGATAAACGCAGATGCTGATGCCATGTAATGTGCTCTCTCAATCAATCAGGTTCAGATTGCCATGCTGTCGACGACGCCGCCGTCGACCCGCAGGGCTGCGCCAGTGGTGGCGGAGGATAATGGCGAAGCGATGTACGCCACCAGATTCGCCACTTCCTCGACATTCGCTACGCGCTGGATGATCGAAGTCGGCCGGGCCGTGCGTACAAAGGCGTCGGCTTCCTCCCGCAGACTACGACCGGATTGGGCAATGGCATCCTTGAGCATCTCCTCCACGCCGTCGGTCAGCGTCGGGCCAGGCAGGATCGCATTGACCGTCACCCCGGTGCCCGCCAGGCGTTTGGCCAGACCATGGGACACCGCCAGATTGGCGCTTTTGGTCACGCCATAATTGAGCATGTCAGCCGGGATCGCGATGCCGGATTCCGAGGACAGGAAAATCACCCGGCCCCAACCCTGCTTGACCATGTCGGGCACGTAATGCCGGGACAGGCGTACGCCGGAGATCACGTTGATCTCATAGAAGCGCGTCCACTCGCTGTCGGGCGTTTCAAAGAAATCCACCGCGTTGAAGATCCCGAGGTTGTTCACCAGGATGTCCGCACGCGGCTCGGCGGCGAAGAGTTTCTCGGCGCCTTCGGCGGTGCCCAGGTCCGCGGTCAAACCGCGCAGTTGTGCATCGGGCACGCTTTGGCGAATGCTCGCCAGCGCCTGCTCAACCTTGGACGTCTCGCGGCCGATCACCACCACCGTGGCGCCGGATTCGGCCAGCGCCTTGCTGATGCCCAGGCCGATGCCGGCAGTGCTACCGGTGACAATCGCCAGTTTTCCGCTCAAATCGATTTTCATGTTCAGGCTCCAATGATTGGCAAAGGTGCGCGTTCGGACACCAGTTTTGCGTCGCGCAGCGCCTGCCAGAAGGCTGCAGGAATCACCGCCGACAACGCCGCCACGTCTTCGGCAATCCGCTCTGGACGGCTGGCACCTGGAATGACTGCCGCCACCGCCGGGTTGGCCAACGAGAACTGCAATGCCGCCGCTTTGATGTCGACACCATGGGCCGCCGCAATGCGCTTGATCTGCTCGACCTTGTTGATGATCGCCGGGCTCGCCTTCTGGTATTCGAAGTGTGCGCCACCGGCCAGGATGCCGGAGCTGTACGGGCCGCCGACCACGATTTCAACGTTCTGCGCCAGCGCCGCGTCCATCAAGCGTTGCAAGGCGCGGTCATGGTCGAGAAGAGTGTAGCGGCCGGCCAGCAGAAAACCGTCCGGCTGCGCTTCGCTCAGATCAAGGGTCAGCTCGCACGGCTCGACCTTGTTTACACCCAGGCCCCAGCCCTTGATCACGCCTTCTTCACGCAGGCGAGTCAGCACTTTGAAGGCGCCGGTGCGGGCCTGGTTGAAGTACTCCAGCCATTGATCGCCGTAGAAGTCCTGGGCGATGTCATGCACCCAGACGATGTCCAGGCGATCGGTTTGCAGGCGATTGAGGCTGTCTTCGATCGAGCGCATCGTTGCGTCGGCGCTGTAGTCATTGACGATCTTGTTCGGGCGACCGTGTTCAAACACCCCGCTCTTCTCGCCCAGATCGCGGGCAGCGGCGTCTTCGACTTCGTCGAGAATCACCCGGCCGACCTTGCTGCTGAGCACATAGTCGTCGCGGTTGTAGCGGGACAATGCGGTACCGAGGCGGATTTCCGACAGGCCCGAACCGTAGAACGGTGCGGTGTCGAAGTAACGCACGCCGGCATCCCAGGCCGCATGGACGGTGGCTTGCGCTTCCTCTTCAGGAATGGCGCGGAACATGTTGCCCAGTGGTGCAGTACCGAAGCCCAGTGCGCCGGGCAGTTTGTCTTTCAAGCTCATGATTCAATCCTCGTCAGTTTCAGTGGTCACGCCTGTCAGGAAGGGCAGTGACCGTTGAGCAGATCCTAGATTGCGATCATCGGACCGTCCAAGACATAATGCGCAGCACTTGAGTCCCCAGAGGTCTGACATGATCGACATCCGCCAATTGCGCTACTTCGTCGCCGTCGCCGAGGAAGAACACGTCGGTCGCGCCGCCGAACGCCTGCACATTTCCCAGTCGCCTTTAAGTCGGCAGATCGCCCAGCTCGAAGAACGGCTTGGCTTGACCCTGTTCGAGCGCAGCCAGCAACGCATTCGCCTGACCCGCGACGGTCAGACTTTCCTCGCCGAAACCCGCGCGCTGCTGACCCACGCCAATCGCCTGGAATCCCTCGGCAAACGCTTGGGCCGTGGTGAGGAAGGCGGGTTGTGCATTGGCTATATCGAAAACGCCATGCATGCGGGCGTCCTGCCCAATGCCTTGCGCGTGCTGCGGGTTGACCGGCCGAATGTGCATGTCGCGCTGTACAACCAAAGTTCTGTCGAACAATTGGAAGGCCTGCGTCAGCGTAGTCTGGATATCGCCCTGGTCAGCGAGCCGCCGACGGACGACGATCCGGACCTGCTGGGTTTTCAGGTGTTGGATGACCCGATGCTATTGGCGCTGCCGGAGGAGCATCCGCTGGCACAGAAAACCGTGCTGACCCCGGAAGATCTCGCCGATCAGGAGTGGATTGGCGTGCAACACCACCAGAATGTCAGCAGCCGCGAAAACTTCGTCAGCGCCTGCATCCGCGCAGGGTTCACCCCGGATATCCGCATGGAAGCCACCGGTCCCTTCACTGCAATGGCGCTGGTGGCCTCGGGACTGGGGATCGCGATGATTCAGAAAGGCTTGAGCCGCAACGCACCGCCGGGCGTGGTGCTGCGGGAAGTGCCGTGGATTTCCCTCACCAGACCGCTGTGGGCGGCATGGCACCGGATCAATCTGCGGCCGTTGGTGGAGACGTTCAGGAAGGTGCTGACGGAGCCTGGGATGAATGACTGATAGCCATCAGCTGATCGCAATCCCTGTAGGAGCACAGCTTGCTGGCGATGGCGCCCGTGAGATCGCTATCGCCAGCAAGCTGTGCTCCTACAAGGTTGGGCTCAACGCAACGCCTGCCCCCGCGTCTCCGGCATCCGCAGATAAACCACCAGGCTGATCGCACTGATCACCGCCAGGTAAATCCAGAACAACCCGCCATAGCCCCAACCCGCCATCGACGCCATCAGGTACGGCGCAGTACCGCCGAACAGAGTCACCGACAAGGCGTACGGCAAGGCGATGCCCGTCACGCGTACTTCAGCCGGGAATTGCTCGGCCATGGTCACTGCCGACGCAGCGCCGAAGCCGGTCATGATCACCATCGACACGGTCTGGATCAGAGTCACTTCCAGCAGACTGATGCCGGTATGCAACAGCCCGAAACTCGGCCAGGCCCAGAGAATCGAGGCGATGGCGAAAGCGATCAACACTGGACGACGCCCTACCCGGTCCGCCAGTTTGCCGGCGAACGGCAGCAGCACCAGCGACACACCGACGGAAATCACCCCGGCCAGCAAGGTGTCGCGGATCGACATGCCGGTGATCAAGTGCACCTGATTCGGATAGCTGACCATCCACACGTAGTTGAGCAGGTTTCCGGCCATGGCGATGCCGATCACGCGCATGGCGTCTCGGCGATGGCTGAACAGCAGTTCGCGGATCGGGCGTTTTTTCGCCTGGCTGGCGATCTTCGATTTGAAGATCTCGGTTTCGCGCACCGACAAACGAATCCACAAGGTAATCAGGCCCATCAACGCGGCAATCACAAACGCCACGCGCCACCCCCAATCGTAGAGCGCGGTGTCGCTGCCCATCGACGCGAGCGCAAAGCCCAGCAGGAACGACACCAGCGTCCCGGCATTGATCGCGAACCATTGCCATGACCCGGCGAATGCCCGGCGATGCGCAGGCGCCGACTCGATCAAGAACGCCGAAGCAGAACCGAATTCACCGCCCGCGGAGAAACCCTGCACCAGTCGCGCAATCACCAGAATGATCGGCGCGGCGATGCCGATGCTTTCATAGTTGGGGCAGATGCCGATCACCAGCGAAGCTACCGACATCAGCAGAATCGACAGCGTCAGGCCTTTTTTACGGCCGTAGCGGTCGGCCAGTTGGCCCAACACCGCGCCACCGATGGGGCGCATGATGAAGCCGACGGCGAACACCGCCAGCACCGACAGCAAAGCGGTTACGCCGTCACCGGCGGGAAAAAACTGCTTGGCGAGGATGGAGGAGAAAGTCGCGTAGATCACCCAGTCGGTGTATTCGACAATGGTGCCGAGGGTGGCGGCGACAATCGCTTTTTTCTCGGCACTGTTGAGTTGACGACCCTCGGATTGCAGGCTCGCCGTGGCAGTGGATGACGGCGACAGTACGCCGTCCACAGTGTTGTGGTTGCTCATTTTCAAGACTCCCGTGGGCGCTATTATTGTTGACCTTGGACGCGGCCTCAGCGTTGTTACGGGAGAAATATCCGGCGTTGCCCGCGTTTCGTGTAGCGAGTTTTCCGGACGGTTCGATTGACTAAATATCAATCCATTGCCTTGAGGTTTTCTCAAGCCACGGGGCTTTAAAACTCGGTTGAAGGGTGAGCGGTGAGCAGCGGTAATGGCAGGCAATCATGGGGCTGCCCACGACCGTCCCCATGCCGTGCTTTGATAAGAAGTGTCCTACGAGGAAACCCGCGATGTTCGACAAGACCAATAGCTTTATCGATGGACGCATGACGCCGCCACTGAACGGTGAATACGTCGACAAGATCGACCCGCGCACCGGCGAAAAACTCAACGAAGTGGCCAACAGCGGCCCCGCCGACGTGGCCATCGCCATCGACTCCGCCGCCGCTGCGCTGCAAGCCTGGCGCGACGTGCGCCCGGCCGAGCGCGGGCGCATCCTCAACGATTTCGGGCGTTTGATCCGCGCCAGCGAAAGCACCCTCGGCGCCCTTGAACGTGCCGAAACCGGCAAGCCTGGCCGGGAAATGGCGCAACTGATGGACCTGACCGCGCAGTACTTCGAGTTCTACGGCGGCATCGTCAATGTCATGGATGGCGAAGTCATCAACCAGGGCCCGAACTACCACGTCTACACCCGCCGCGATCCCTTCGGGGTGATCGGCGTGATCCTGCCGTGGAACGCCCCGCTGCATCAGGCTGCCCGCGCCATCGCTCCGGCCCTGGCCACCGGCAACACCGTGGTGGCCAAGCCGTCCGAGCACACCTCGGCGTCGCTGGTGGAACTGGCGCGCATGGCAATCGAGGCTGGTGTTCCGCCGGGCGTGTTCAACGTGATCGTCGGCAAGGGCAGCGTGATCGGCCCGGCCATGGCGCACAACCCGAACATCCGCAAAATCTCCTTCACCGGCGGCATTCGTGCCGGCCAGGAACTGGGGCACATCGCCGCCGACCGGATTCTGCCGCTGACCCTGGAACTGGGCGGTAAATCCGCCAACATTGTCTTCGACGACGCCGACCTCGACGCCGCCGCCAAAGGCTCGACCCTGGCCTTCACCTGGAACAGCGGCCAATGGTGCGCAGCCGGTACACGCTTGCTGGTGCAGGAATCGATCTACGACCGCTTCGTCGACAAATTGGTGGCCGAAGTCGGCAACCTGCGCGTCGGCCCACAAGATGACGCCACCTCCGGCCCCATCACCACTCACGCGCAATTCGAGAAAATCCAGAGTTACTTCGCCATCGCCGAACGCGAAGGCCTGACCCCGGCCATCGGCGGCAAAGTCGCGAGCCACAAAGGTTTCGAAAACGGCTGGTACATCGAACCGACCGTCTACACCGGCGTGACCAACGACATGACCCTGGCCCGCGAAGAAATTTTCGGCCCGATCGTCTGCGTGATCCCGTTCAAGGACGAAGCCGATGCGCTGCGTATCGCCAACGACAGCGAATTCGGTTTAGGCGCCGGGATCTGGAGCCAAAACATCGGCCGCGTGCACCGGGTCGCCGCGCAATTGGAGGCTGGGCGGATTGTGGTCAACGAATACAGCGGCGGCTTCGTACAAACGCCGTGTGGCGGGTTCAAGCAGAGTGGTTATGGACGTGAGCAAGGGGTGGATGCGCTGTCGCATTACACGCAGCTGAAGTCGGTGATTATTCGGCTTTGAGGTGAATTGCCGATAGACAAAGGCGCAGCAAAAGCTGCGCCTTTTGTGCATCACACAATCCCTGTAGGAGCGAGCAGGCTCGCGATGAGGCCGGTACACTCAGCATCTATGTTGACTGATCCACCGCCATCGCTAGCAGGCTAGCTCCTACAGGTATTGGGTTACCACAGCCCCAGCGCGTACGTGACAATCAGCCGATTCTCATCAATATCACTGGAAAAGTTGCTCCGCGCGCTGGCGTTTTTCCACTTCAGCCCAAGGTTCTTCAACGGCCCGCTCTGGATCACATAACCCAACTCTGAATCCCGCTCCCATTCCTTCCCGGCATCTGCGCGGTTGCGCACCGTGACGTCATCCCCCGACAGATAACGGGTCATGAAGGTCAATCCGGGAATGCCCACAGCAGCAAAATTGTAGTCATACCGCGCCTGCCATGAGCGCTCATCCTGGTTACCGAAATCGTTGATTTGCACCAGGTTGACCAAGTAACCGTCGGTGCCGTTGATGTTGGCGAAACCGGTGTCGCCGCTCATGCGTTGATAACCAAGGCTAAACGCGTGGCCGCTGGCGCTGTAGGTGAACATCGCGCCGAGAGCCGAGTTATCGACGTTGCTGCCGCCGTCGTCGAGGCTGCGCGACCAGCGCAGATCGGAACTCAATGTCTGCCCTTCGCTGATCGTCCATTTGTGATTGAGAGTCAGGAAGTGCTGGCGGTAGATGCCCTCCAGCTCACCATAGTGATACGCCGTACTCAACGATGGCGACCAGCGCCACGTCGCGCCGCCGAAGTCGAAACGGTCGCTCGTGGCATTGCGACCGAGGCGGATGTTGCGGGCCACGCCGTTGTAGACGCTCATGTCTTCGTTGTCGGAAGAGTTGCGCAGTTTGGTCTGGTCCAGCCGGCCGAGGTCCAGGGACAGGTTGTCGATATCGGCGCTGTTGAGCCACGCGCCGCGAAAGGTTTGCGGCAGCAGGCGTGAATCGTTGTACATCACCACCGGCATCTTCGGCAGCAAGGTGCCGACCTTGAGCGTGCTTTTCGCCATGCGTAATTTGCCGGTGGCGCCGAGTGCGCCGTAATCGTCCTCGGCACGCCCACCCGGCCCGCGCGCGGTGTTGAGCAGGCCGGTGCCGGTGCGGTCCGGCGAGGAATCGAGCTTGATGCCCACCAGTCCGATGGCGTCGAAACCGACGCCGATCAGGCCCTCGGTGTAGCCCGATTCGACCCGCAGGATCAAACCCTGCGCCCACTCCTCGGCCTTGCTTTGAGTCACGCCGGACTGGCGAAAGTCGCGATTGAAGTAGTAGTTGCGCAGCTCCAGGCTGGCTTTGCTGTCCTGGAAAATGTCGGCGCAAGCCGGGTTGAGTACAGCGCTCGCCGCAATGCAAACAGCAAGACGTGAAGCCACTGGGAAGGCGTAGTTCATGGACGTATTTCTCTTATTGTTGTCAGGTTCGAACACGCCCTTGATAGACGCGCGAAAGTCGATCCTGAAAGCCGGGCCTGCGCCCGACAATCGAGAAAAACACCCCGCTGCCTTGAGTTTTATTCAAGTGGGTTTAGGCTCAGCGTTAAGTACACTGCGCGCCGCTCCTCCCATAAGAACAAGAGTTTGCCCACTATGGATCGTCTGCCTCCCCTCAATGCCATCCGCGCATTCGAGTCCGTCGCCCGCCATTTGAGCATCACCCTGGCCGCTGACGAATTGAATGTCACGCCCGGTGCGGTCAGTCGGCAGATCCGCACGTTGGAAGAATTTCTCAAGCTGGATTTATTTGTGCGCGGCCACCGCCAGATCACCCTGACCGCTGCCGGCGAGGAATACTTTCGCGCCGTAGCCCGGGTAGTCGAAGACTTGCGCGGGGCAACGAAAAAACTCATGTCACCGCCCCGCCGTCGCCAGCTCAAGGTGCGCGCCTACACCACGTTCGCCATGCAGTGGTTGATTCCACGGCTGGCGAGTTTTCATGCGCAAAATCCGAAGATTGAAGTGCTGCTGACCGCGTCGCTGGAACCGGTGGATTTCTACAAGGAAGACATCGACGCCGCGATCCGCCTCGGGTCCGGTGAGTGGCCGAACTGCAATTGCTACGTGCTCAGCGATAACCAATTGGCCCCGGTGTGCAGCCCGTCGTTGCTGCAACACGGGCCGGGGTTGCAGACGCCCGCCGACATCGCCGGCTACACCATGCTGCATTCGATTGCCCGGCTCGAAGACTGGCGCTATTGGCTGGAGGCCAGCGGCGTCAGCCGCGAAGTCGATGCACATGCCGGCATGACCTATCAGAGTTCGTCGATGGTTTACGCGGCGGCGGTCGGCGGCCAGGGCATCGCCATGGCGCAGCTGTTTCTGGTGAGCAAGGAGTTGCAGGACGGCAGCCTGATCCGGCCGTTCGAGCAGGTGGTGAACATGGGCGTTTATACCTACTACCTGCTCACGCCCAAGCACCGCGAAGAGAGCGATGACCTGCGGATCTTCCGCGAATGGATGCTGGAGCAGGCGCGCATTACTCGCGTTCAGGCTTGAGATTTACTCAACGTATTGGTGTGTAACTCAACTCCGCGACATAGAGAACACTATCAGTTCTGCTAGTACCCGAACGCATCTATAACGCGGATACTCGCACTGCTTGACTTTCATCAGGGAGCCACCGCAATGACCTCCACACAATCCATCAGACTCTGCGGCTACCGCTACGACCCGTTGGACCGCTTAATAAATCAGACCCTATCGAATAAGCCCGCGCATCAGCGCTTCTACCGCAAAAGCCGCCTAGCGACGGAGATACAGGGGATGCTGCAGTATTCGTTTTTCCAGCATAGTGACCATATCTTGGCGCAAATAAAGCGCCAACGAAACGAGAGCGATGTCACGCTGCTGGCTACCGACATGCAACGCTCGGTACTGCAGACATTCAAGGCCAATCATCAGCGACAGTCTCTTGCGTACTCCCCTTACGGCCACCGTCCTGTCGACAGCGAGTTGTCCAGTACAATAGGTTTCAGTGGTGAACGACAAGACCACGTGACAGGACATTATTTATTAGGGAATGGCTATCGCGCGTTCAACCCTGTGTTGATGCGATTCAATAGTCCGGATAATTGGAGTCCTTTTGGGAAGGGTGGGTTAAATTCGTATGTGTACTGCGAAGGAAACCCAATTATCTACACCGACCCGACTGGCCACAACAAATTTTCAGCATTGACAATGGCTAATCTTTCAACATGGGCTACAAGAGCGAAATCAAATTTAAACCTAAGTATTAACCAAATGAATCGCCACACTTCCCGAATCCGACCTTCAGCTATAAAAAAATTAAATGTTTACGCATCAAACAACCATAAAGAACTTGGCTTGCCCGCCGAACTTCAGAGCAGCTCCTATCGCTTTGAAGACAACCCTGGATACACCTTTCACAATTACAAATCCGGAATTAACAGAACACAAATAATGCATCCCACACGACTTGAAAAGCAATTTAACGCAACAACCGGATTGGAACTGGATAGTATAATCAGACAACCATATCACCCACGATATGAGGCTGTAAAAAGCCTACAAGAAGGAAATTCCATCGTTAACATATCCAACCACTTATCGATTCCAAATCCAAGACTTTTGACTGACAATGCACCAGCCTTGAACACCGCATTGTTGTTTGAAAAAATAGACAGCGGACTAACAGGAAACATTCCCGGATTAATGCCCAGCATGTTAATTAAATATATTAGAAACGGCACCGGAGAACTTTCCGCCTTGGCCCCACAACTAAGACAAAAATACCCCCAACTCTTTAATCAAAACAGGAGAGGGTGATTTTTTGCGTTTTAATTTACAGCGGCGAATTTACCAATCGTCTATAACACGTGACATGACATGAATTTTTATCAACTCACCGCGGCGTAAAACTGCGTTGTCGCTGATTTTCCCGCACGGCTAGCATGGGTCTCCAACCATAAAAATGAGATCCACCATGACTACGCCTTCAATCGGTTTCATCGGCCTCGGTGCCATGGGCCAGAAAATGGCCCGCCATCTGTTGGAAAACGGTTTTGAACTGAGCCTGTTCGATCCCAATCCCGTTGCCTTGGCGCCGCTGCTGGCCCGCGGCGCGCGTAGCTTCGCCACGCCTCGCGAAGTAGCCGACCATGCGCACATCGTGCTGGTTTGCGTGCCCACGCCGGACATTGTCGAGCGTGTGATATTGGGTGCCGACGGTGTGATCCACGGCCAGCAGGTCAACATCGTGGTGGACCATTCCACCACCGGCCCGAGCCTGGCCCGACGCCTGCACGCCGAGTTGGCTGAACGCGGTATCGATGCGCTCGATGCACCGTTGGCCGGCGGTGTGGCCGGTGCGCAGAACGGCACATTGTCGGTAATGGTCGGTGGTGAGCGTGGCGCCTATGAGCGCTGCATGCCGGTGTTCGCGGCGTTCGGTAAAAAGGTCGAGCACATCGGCACCGAGCCGGGGCTCGGGCAGACACTGAAACTGGTCAACAACATGATCGTGGCCGCCACATTGGTGGCTACCAGCGAAGCGATGTTGTTCGGGGTCAAGGCCGGGCTCGATGCGCGGCAAATGGTCGAGATGCTCAACGCCAGCACGGCGCGCAGTTTCACCAGCGAACAGATTCTTGCTGGGACGGTGATGCGGCGGGAGTTTGATTTCGGGTTTCGCCTGGATTTGATGCGCAAGGACGTGCGGTTGTTTCTGGCCGAAGCGGAGAATGCCGGTGCACCTGCCTTCACCAGTTCGGTGGTGAAACAGTTCTATGACCAGGCATTGACCGAGGGCGATCCGGCGCGAGACATGACGCAGGTGGTTCAGGTGCTTGAGCGCTTGGCCGGAGTCACGCTGCAAGGTTGACAGACCAACTGAATAAAAATCAAAAGATCGCAGCCTTCGGCAGCTCCTGCATTGATCCCTGTAGGAGCTGCCGAAGGCTGCGATCTTTTGATCTTGCTGTTAATTAATGGCTTGATTTTTTCTCAACCCACCCCGGTTTTTATATCGTTTGTCGGCCCTCCCGCCCTGCCCGACCATGACCTCCAGCGCTCGCTCGCGAGCCCATAACAACAGGAGGTCATCATGAGTTTTTCCACGCCCGTCTGGGCCGCCACCACGCCGCCGAGCCTGCGCGCTTCGCGCCATCGCCGCAGCGGTGAAATCTTCTTTCCTGCCGTGATTGCCGAGTCGCCCCTGAGCGCCGAATTCGACGACGCCGTTCTCGACACCGAAGGCCAGGTCTACAGCTTCACCATCATGCACCCGAGCGCGAAAAGCGGCCTGCCACCGTTCGTACTCGCCTACGTCGACCTGCCCGGCCCGGTACGTTTGTTCGGTCGTTTGATCGACAGCCCTGCGCGCCCCGCCATCGGCGAAAAATGCCGAGTGATTGCCGACGACACCTACGGCTTCCTGTTCCAATCCCTGGAGACACGTCCATGACTCAGATGCATGTAATGGGCGGCGCGATGACCGTCTTCGGCCGTCACCCCGGCGTGATGGCCCCGGAGCTGGCACAACGGGCGATTCTGGATGCGGTGGCCGACGCCGGTCTGCAATTGGCGGATATTCAGGCCGTGTACTGTGCCAACGTACTGGGCGGGATGATCCTCGGCCAGGTGATCTTGCGCGATCTGGGCCTCAAAGGCATTCCGGTCTACAACATCGAAAACGCCTGCGCCAGCGGCGCCACGGCGGTGCATCTGGCGCGTCATGCCTTGCTGGCCGGCCAGTACGAGCGCGTGCTGGTGTTCGGCATCGAGCAACTGACTGCGCTGGGCGGCGGCATGATCCCGATGCAACGTAACGACCGCATGACCGAACTGTACGCCACGGCCGGCATGGTCTTGCCTGCGGTCTACGCCATGCGCGGCACGCGTTTCCTCCACGAGCGTGACGCCAAACCCGCCGACCTCGCCGCCGTGGCAGTGAAGAACCGTCGTCACGGTTCGCTCAACCCTTACGCCCAGCAGCGCACCGAAGTGACGCTGGAAGAAGTGCTCGCCTCGCGCATGATCGCCGATCCGCTGACCCTGCTTCAGTGCTGCCCGTCGCAAGTGGACGGCGCCGCTGCGCTGGTACTGAGCAGCAAACCCGGCTCGCACAAAAAAGACGTGAAAGTGCTGGGTTCGATCATCGTTTCCGGCCTGCGCGAGAGCGGTGACGAAGACATTCTCGACGCTGAAATCACCGCCCGTGCCGCACGCCTCGCCTACGAGCAGGCCGGTGTCGCGCCGAGCGATATCGGTGTGGTCGAGTTGCACGACGCCTTCACCATCGCCGAGCTGCTGTATTACGAAGCCCTCGGTCTGGCCGCGCCGGGTGAAGCCGTCGCGTTGCTGCAGTCCGGCGCCACATCGCTGGGCGGCCGAGTGCCGGTCAATCCGAGCGGCGGATTGCTCGCCAAAGGGCATCCATTGGGCGCCACGGGCGTAGCGCAAATGGTTGAGTTGTTCTGGCAGTTGCAAGGTCGCGCCGGTGATCGCCAGGCCGGCACTCCGCGCCTTGGCTTGGCGCAATGCACCGGCGGCGGTATCGCCGGGGTCGACCATGCGGCGTCCGCCGTGCACATTCTTGGAGTCTGAAGCCATGAACAACTTTTCAATCGGCCAAGTCGCTGTCGTGACCGGCGCAGCCCGCGGCATCGGCCTCACTATTGCACAACGTCTGGCGCAGCAAGGTGTGTTCGTCTACCTGCTGGACCGCGACGAACAGGCGCTGAACAGCAGCGTCGATGCACTCCAATCGCAAGGTTTACAAGTCGGCGGAATCGCTCTGGACCTGACCGAAGGCGAAGCCGTCAACGCCGCTTTCGGGCAGATCCGTGAAGCTCACAATCACCTGGATTATCTGGTGAACAACGCCGGCGTGGTGCGCGACAAACGCTTCCTCAACATGACCGAACAAGACTGGGACCTGGTGGTCGACACCAACCTGCGAGCGCAATTTCTCTGCTGCAAAGCGGCACTGCCGCTGATGCTGGAGAACGGCTTCGGGCGCATCGTCAACATGTCGTCACGGGCCTGGCTCGGCGGTTTCGGTCAGGCCAATTATTCGGCGGCCAAAGGAGGCGTGGTCAGCCTGACCCGCAGCCTGGCCATCGAATTCGCGGCCAAGGGCATCACCGTCAATGCCATCGCGCCGGGCATCGTCGACACACCGCTGTTCCAGAGTTTCGCCCCCGAAGTGCAAGCCAAACTCAAGGACACCGTGCCGGTAAAACGCATCGGTACGCCGGATGACATCGCCAACGCCGTGGAATTTTTCCTCGCCCCGGCCAGCAGCTACGTCACCGGGCAAACCCTGTACGTGTGCGGCGGACGCAGCCTGTCCTCGGCCAATGTGTGAGGTAAACGCCATGTCAGTCACTTTCGAAACACACGGCGCCGTGGCGCTGATCACCCTCGATCGGCCGCAAGCGCTCAATGCTTTGGACATGGATGCACTGCAAGCCCTGCGCGGTCATCTGCTGCAAGTGCGTGACCGTCGTGACTTGCGCGCGGCGGTGATCACCGGCAGCGGCGAACGAGCGTTCTGCGTCGGTGCGGACCTGAAGAGCACGCGAGAGTCATCGGCCTCTTACGCTGAGGCGTTGTTCCTGGCTGACGACGCAGCGGCAGACGCCGGTTTGTACATCCGCTTGATGGACCTGACCGACCTCGACCTGCACAAGCCATTGATCGCCGCCGTCAACGGCCATTGCCTCGGTGGTGGCTTGGAACTGGCCTTGCAATGCGACCTGCGCATCGCCAGCGACAGCGCCACATTCGGTTTGCCAGAGGCGGTGGTCGGCTCTATTCCGGCAGTCAACGGCCTGCATCGGTTGATGCGCGCCGTGCCCCCGGCCCACGCGCTGCAAATGGCCCTGACCGGGGCGCGCATCGACGCGGCGCGTGCCGAGAACATCGGTTTGATCTCTGAACGGCTGGCCACTCGCGAAGCGCTGCTCGACCGAGCGCTGGAGCTGGCGCAATCGATCGCCCGACAGGCGCCGCTGGCAATCCAGGCCTTGCAAACGCTCGCGCGCAGCACCGCGCATCTGAGCGACCGCGAGGCGCAACGCCTGACCGAACTGTATTGGGGTGTGCTGCGCGACACCGAAGACCGCATCGAAGGTCGCCGGGCATTCGCCGAAAAACGCACGCCAAATTACACGGGCCGCTGAACGGCCCGAGGAGGCGAACATGTTACGCAAGGCATTGGACGGCTTGACCGTCCTCGATTTCACCCAGATCGCCGCAGGCCCCACCGCCACCATGTTGATGGCCGACATGGGTGCGCGCGTGATCAAGGTCGAACCCCATGAAGGCGAACTGGGCCGTACCCTCGGCCCCGCCTGGATCGGTGAAGACAGCGCGCTGTTTCACGGTTTCAATCGCGGCAAACTGGGCCTGAGCCTGGACCTCAAGCACCCGGACAGCGCGGCGGTGATCAAACGCCTGGTGCTGCAAGCCGACGTGCTGATCGAAAGCATGCGCCCCGGCGTCATGGCCCGGCTCGGTTTGGGTTACGAAGCCATGGCGGCGCTGAAACCGGACCTGATCTACTGCTCGATTTCCGCCTACGGCCAGCAAGGTCCGTACGCCGACCGCGCTGGCGTCGACGGCATTCTGCAAGCCGACTCCGGGCTGATGAGCCTGATCGGCACGCCGGGTTCCGCGCCGTCCAAGGTGCAGGCGCCGGTGGTCGATGTGGTCACCGGCTACATGGCCTGCATGGCGGTGTTGGCCAAGTTACACGCCCGGGACAACGACGGCCTCGGCGGCCACCTCGACGTCAGCCTGATGAACTCGGCATTGGCGTTGCAACAGGCGTCGCTGTCCAGTTTCCTCTGCGACGGCAACCTGCCGACCCGCATCGGCAGCGCCGCGCCCTACTCCGCGCCGAACGAAGCGTTTGAAGCGGCGGACGGCTGGCTGATGGTCGCCGCGTACAACGGCAATCGCTGGCCGGCGTTGTGTGGGGTGCTCGGGCACCCAGAGTGGATCGACGACCCGCGTTTCGCCAGCTCGGCGCAGCGGGTGATTAACCGCGAAGCCATGTGCGCAGCGCTGACCGACGTGTTTCGCACGCGGCCCGTTGCACATTGGCTGGAGGTACTGCGCGGCGCCGACATTCTTTGCTCCAAGGTCAACGACTACCTCGACGTGCTCACTCATCCGCAGATTGCCAGCAACGGCATGTTGGTGGACTTGCACCATCCGCAGCATGGCGCGGTGCGGGTGCCGGGGTTTCCGATCAACAGTCTTGAGGCGGCGCAAACGCCTTATGCGCCGGCGCCGGAGAATGGCGAGCATTCGTGTGAAGTGTTGCGGGAGTTTGCGTTTTCCGAAGAGGAGATCGAGGCACTGCTGACTTCCAATGCCCTGCGTTGCCCGGAAATGGCGTTGTCCTGAGCCGTTCCATCATCCCCTGTGGGAGCGAGCTTGCTCCGGGCGGCGTTCCGACGATGACGGCAGCACATCCAACATTTATGTGCCTGACACACCGCTATCGCGAGCAAGCTCGCTCCCACAGTTGAATGAGGTCGTACACAGGATTTGTGCACGCTGAAAATCCATTGTAGGAGCGAGCTTGCTCGCGATGGCGGTGTCTGTTTAATGCGCGTGTTTAATGGCTGTCAGCGAAACTTGATGAAAGCTACAACGTCTTGCGTCATTGCCTACGGTTACGCCAGAATCCGCCGGCTTACGCGCCTTGGGTCCTGGCTTTATCGTTAGCTGGTCGCTGAAAAACAGCGATCGGGTTTGGTAGCCCGGAGTACTGCGCGTAGCGCCACTTCAAGCAATTGCTGCTTTTATGGTTGCCATGCGCAGGGCCTCTTCGGAGGCGCCGGTTCCAGTACTCCGGTCTACCAACCTGTGCATGGCCACCACCATTCGTTTGGTAGCGAAAGTGATGGCTCCAATATTTCTAGTACTGGAGTTCTATCGATGATCAAACCAACCCCCAACCCGCCAGAATCAGATCCGGCCTCCCCCTACGAAAGCCCCGATTCCAAGCAATTTCATGAAGCCGCCGAGCGCGCCCTCAATCATTACCTCAACCCCGCCGCCAACATCATGGCCACACCGCGCAAACCCTCGACGATGTTCACCATCAACCCCGACCTCGACACCGAAACCCTGCTGGCCCACGCCTGCGAATCACTGGCCTCGGCCAACGTCATGACCAACGATCTGGCAGGTTTCCTGGAAGGCGCACATCGCAACACCCTGCTGGGCATCGCCCAGGTCATCATGCTGGGTGAGTTGGCGGTGAACCGGGCGCTGGATCGTCTCGATCCAACCGAGTAACGCGTAACCCCACTGTAGGAGCGAGCCTGCTCGCGATGGCGGCAGCACATTCAACACTTATGTGACTGACACACCGCTATCGTCGGAACGCCGCCCGGAGCAGGCTCACTCCTACAGGTTTGCGGCAGTGTTTTCCTCATTCCACACAGATTTAACTATCAGTTCTGATAGTTCCCACCGCTTGCAATACCGCCGATACTGAGCGCCAACACTTCGGCCTTTCGGAGCACTCACTCATGCCATTGCCAGAAAAAATCGTCCTCTGCGAGTATCACTACGACCCATTGAGTCGACTGGTTAACCAGAGCCGGCGGGATATGCCTGTGCAACAGCGCTTTTACTGCAAAAGTCGTTTGGCTAGTGAAGTTCAAGGAGCAATACATCATTCGCTCATGCAGCACGACGAGCAACTGCTAGCGCAGCAACGGTGCCAGGACGGCGTAACCGCTACCACCTTACTGGCCACCGACATGCAGCGCTCGGTTTTGCAGACGTTAAAAACCAGTCAGCGAACACCTATTGCTTATTCGCCTTACGGTCACCGCCCACCTGCCAGCGGATTACTTAGTCTGATGGGCTTCAACGGTGAACGGCCAGATCCGGTGACTGGGAATTTTTTATTGGGAAATGGCTACCGGGCATTTAGTCCGGTGCTGATGAAATTCAATAGCCCGGATACTTTGAGTCCATTTGATAAAGGCGGAATCAATGCCTATGCCTATTGTCTGGGAGATCCTATTAATAGAGCGGACCCCAACGGTCACAAATCAATTTCGCATTACTTTAAACTATTTGGAAAATTCACACGCAACGGCAACCTCAAAAAAACATTTTCAAACTCACACGTAACGATGGAACCAGAACAAAAAATAGGGCAACTCCAAAACAAAATAACAATCGCAAAAAAGAAACAACAACTCTGGCGCGATATTGGAATCGCAACGGATGCCCGTCTGCACAGCTCTCTATTGGGGAACAGCCCATCCAACAAACCCGAGCTTTTTAAAACGATAATGCTGAGAAAGATATATTCAGAATCAGGAGAGTTTACGTACGCCAACCTCAAGAGTATATCCAAGCACAAACCGGACTCTTCATATATAAGCGAGTTCACGGATCACTTTAATAAGATAGCCGAAGAAAACTCAATACCAACCATAGAAGCCAACGAGGTAGTCACTCGCGTTAACGAATACTACTTGGCCGCTAAAAACATACGTGAACCAACATTAAAATCATACAAAGAAGAACTGAAATTCCGCGATGAAAGCTAGGGTGATTCGCGCACACCTTATAAATCTTGATCGCTATAAGTTTAGTGCTAGACAGCGATTTAAACTGAGTTTTCCTTGCTCAACAGGTCGCACGCTCGGGAGTTGGTGCTTTAATGAAGAAATCCCACCCCCAGCGAGCCCCCACCCATGAACCGCAACGACCTGCGCCGCGTGGACATGAACCTGCTGGTGATTTTCGAAACGCTGATGTTCGAAAAGAACCTGCCCCGCGCCGGAGAGAAGCTGTTCCTCGGCCAACCCGCCGTCAGCGCAGCGTTGGCGCGGTTGGGGGATTTGTTCGACGATCCGTTGCTGGTGCGCAACGGGCGGGTGTTGGAGCCGACCCAGCCGACCTTTGTACTGTGCAGGAACCGCAAGTGGCGTTGAGTTGTGACATTAATCGTCCCTTCGGGGCGTCAAATTTTCACTGCATCCAGGTTTACTATCAGTTCTGATAGTTCCCACTGTTTGCAATACCATCAATACTGAGCGCCAGCACTTCGGCCCTTCGGAGCACTCGTTCATGACATCGCCAGAAAAAATCGTCCTCTGCCAATATCGCTACGATGCCCTTAATTGGTTGGTTAGCCATTTACCAGTGGGCGCGCCACAACATCAACGTTTCTACTGTAAAAGTCGCCTGGCTACCGAAATTCAAGGAGCGGTGCGGCATTCCATCTTCCAACAGGGCGACTTGCTCCTGGCACAACAGCAAATTGGCGACGGTGAAATCGACACCTCGCTGTTGGCGACTGATCAACAGCGATCGGTGCTGCACACACTCAAGACCAATCATCAACGACAGCCCATTGCCTATTCACCTTATGGTCACCGTCCGGCTGAAAATGGATTGCTTAGTTTGACGGGGTTCAATGGTCAACGGCCGGACCCGGTGACCGGACATTATTTGCTGGGAAATGGGTATCGAGCGTTTAATCCGGTACTGATGCGATTTAATAGCCCTGATAGTTTGAGCCCGTTTGGAAAAGGCGGGTTGAATTCCTATGTGTATTGTGAGAATGACCCAATCAATTACCATGATGAGACGGGACATATTCCCGCACTAATAAGATGGATAGGCAAACAAACTGGCCATATAAGCAGTTCATTTGACCAGGGTTATTTAGTGACAAAACCGGGTGTAACTGCGTGTCAAGGCAAGCGCGCGTACGAGAGAATGAAGGCGTTTACCGGGCAAGCGGAAAATGATGACTATGATGCAATCGCTGGAGTAATTGCGAGTGACAGCAAGAAAGTTAACGAGGCTACCGCCAATACAGATTTAATCAACTATCGCGAGCACAACGCCAAAGCTATTTATGACAAACGTTACGACTCTGACAAAATCGATATCAATACAATAATTGAACACCCAAACCGAACACTATCAATAGGACGCAATAAAGTTAATGCGCACGACATAAAAGCAATAACCGATCGCTTAGACGGCATTCAATCCCTCGGGCTTGAAATTCATTATATGGAAGTAGAGCTATACAATAACAATTCCATAACCGGACAGGTATTCAAAGCTTATACACGCCGATTATTCACCCCTTCTGACAAACAACGTCAATTACGAACAGAGGCAACGCGCATCCGCGAAAAATATTTCATTCCTAGGTAGCAAGTGCGGTAATCGATCAGCTAGCACTCGAAGGCAAGGTTCGTGACGGACGGGAGCAAATCCCGCGTGACAGGTTTGGTGCTTTACTGAAAGACTCCAAACCCCTCCGAGACCCCCACCCATGAACCGCAACGACCTGCGCCGCGTGGACATGAACCTGCTGGTGATTTTCGAAACGCTGATGTTCGAAAAGAACCTGACCCGCGCCGGAGAGAAGCTGTTCCTCGGCCAACCCGCCGTCAGCGCAGCGTTGGCGCGGTTGCGGGATTTGTTTGATGATCCGTTGCTGGTGCGCAACGGTCGGGTGTTGGAACCGACCCAGCGGGCGCTGGTGATTCTCAAGGAGTTGCAGCCGGCGATGGACACCATTTCCGGGGCGGTCAGCCGGGCCAAGGATTTCGATCCGTCCATCAGCCGCGATGTGTTTCGTATCGGTTTGTCCGACGATGCCGAGTTCGGCTTGTTTCCGCCATTGCTCAAGCAGATCCGCGAAGAGGCGCAGAATGTCGTGGTGGTGGTGCGGCGGGTGAATTTTCTGTTGATGCCGTCGATGCTCGCCAGCGGTGAAATTTCGGTCGGGATCAGTTACACCACCGAATTGCCGGCCAATGCCAAGCGTAAAAAGCTGCGGGATTTGAGCGTCAAGGTGCTGCGCGGCGATGATCGTCCTGGCCCGCTGACCCTGGATGAATTCTGCGAACGGCCTCATGCGCTGGTGTCGTTTTCCGGGGATTTGAGCGGTGCCATCGACAACGATCTGGCGCGCATCGGTCGTTCACGGCGGGTGGTGCTGGCGGTGCCGCAGTTCGCTGGCCTGCGCGCCTTGCTGGCGGGTACCGACATGTTGGCTTCGGTGCCAGATTATGCGGCGTGTGCGTTGATCGAAGGCAGCAGCCAGTTGCGCGCCGATGACCCGCCCTTCGATATCAACCTGTCCGAACTGTCGATGGTCTGGAACGGCGTCAACGATAACGATCCGGCAGAACGTTGGTTGCGCTCGCGAATTGCGCAGCACATGTCTGTTCCACTGCCGGGGCATTGAGCGAATTGAAGTTCGGGTCGGTCTCGCGCAGGTAGATCGGCAGGTCGGTCATCGGCGGCATGGCCGGGATTTCGAAGTACATCTGGATCACCCAGCCACGGTGATAGCTGGCGTGGTTGATCACGTGCATCAGCATCGCGCCGGCACTCATGGTGCCGCTTTCACCGGACATGAAAGTGAACCTCAGGGGCTTGTCCAGCGAGGCGTCGGTTTGTCGGGCGCTCCAGTCGCAGTACCAGTGATCGACGTCCTGTTGTGCCGAACGCAGGTCGGGCAAAGCGGGATGGACCAGATCACGGGACGTCTTGAAGCCGTGTCCCCGGCCTTCGAGATGAGCCTGCCAGAGGCAGTCGACCACGTAGATGTGGTTCAGGGTGCCGATCATGTTCTTGAAGATCCCGGCGCGTTCTTTCTCGATTTCGCCTGGCGGCAGTTGCGCCAGGTTGTCGAACAGACGCCGGTTGGCCCATTGTTTGTAATCGGCGAGCATGCGGGCAGTGCGTGCATTGATCATCGAACTTCTCCGATGGCGAAGAGCGCATTCCTCAAGGATAGCGCTATCCACGCACCGCCGCGCGAACGCTGATTACCGGTCGTCCCCCCTGTAGGAGCGAGCCTGCTCGCGATGGTCGTCAATGATGACGTTGGCTGCCTGACACCCCGCGCAGTTCTCGGGTCCATCGCGAGCACGCTCGCTCCTACAGGGGATTATGCAAGCTGGCGCATGACGCGTTCGGCCAACGCCAGGCAACTGGTCAGTCCCGGTGATTCAATCCCGAACAGATTGACCAAACCGGGCACGCCATGTTCGGCCGGGCCGCTAATGCAAAAGTCGGCAGCCGCTTCGCCCGGGCCGCTGATTTTCGGGCGAATGCCGCTGTAGGCTGGTTGCAGGCTGTTATCCGGCAAGCCCGGCCAGTAACGCCGAATCGCCGCATAAAAACCGTCGGCGCGAGCGGGCTCCACGCGGTAATCCACAGCATCGACCCACTCCACATCCGGCCCGAATCGCGCCTGTCCACCGAGGTCGAGGGTCATGTGCACGCCCAGCCCGGCGCTTTCCGGTGCCGGGTACACCAGATGCTGGAACGGCACCCGGCCGCTGAAACTGAAATAGCTACCCTTGCACAGTCGCGCCGTTGGAACGAGCTGCGCAGGCAGACCGGCGATACGGCTCGCCACCTCAGGCGCGGACAGCCCGGCGCAATTGATCAATTCGCGGCAGCTCAAGGTCATGGGTTCGGCACCGCCGATGTGCAGCTCGAAACCCTGATCGATGCATCGCGCCGACAGCAGTGGCGAATGGAAGGCCAGCGCCCCGCCACAGGCCTCGATATCGCCCTGCAACGCCAACATCAATCCGTGGGAATCGACAATCCCGGTGGACGGCGACCACAGCGCGGCGACGCAGGACAGTGCGGGTTCAAGCTCCCGCGCCTGATCGGCGTCCAGCCATTGCAGGTCATCTACGCCGTTGCGCCGCCCCTGTTCCAGCAACACCTGCAAGGCCGAACGCTGCGCTTCATCGGTGGCGATGATCAGTTTCCCGAGGCGCTGACAACTGACGCTACGCTCATCGCAGAAGGCGTAGAGGCGTTGCTTGCCCTCCACGCACAACTGCGCCTTGAGGCTGCCGCCGGGGTAATAGATGCCGGCGTGGATCACCTCGGAATTGCGCGAGCTGATGCCCGTGCCGATGCCTTCTGCGGCTTCGAGCACAATCACTTCGCGCCCGCTCATGGCCATCGTCCTGGCGACCGCCAGCCCAACCACACCGGCCCCGACCACCACGCAATCGATATCGACGCTGCCCTGCCCTGCACTCATGTCAAACCAACCCTCGTTCTCGGTAGTCGATCAGGCTGGAGAATATCGCCAGCAGCATGGCCATGACCACGAAGAAGATCAGCACCAGGAAATACGAGCCGGTGAACTGCACGATCAAACCGATCAGGATCGGCACGATCACCCCGGCCATGTTGCCGCAGAAGTTCATGGTGCCGGCCAGCACGCCGGTTTTCGAAGTGCCGCCGAGGATCGACGGAATGCACCAGTACATGCCGCACCAGCGAATGAAAAACATCGCCACGCAGAGCAAACCGATCGCCTGGGTCGTCTCGGCGGTGTAGGCCGTGGCCAACATGCACAGCGCCGCGACCAGCGCCGAGCCGCTGAACATGCTGCGCATCACCAGGTTCGGCGAAGCGCCGCTGGATTTCCATTTATCCCCCAGATACCCGCCGACCAGTTCGCCGACGAAGCCGCACATGAAGATCAGGAAGGTCGCGCCGCCCATGCCGGAAATGTTCAGGCCGTGGGTCTGGTGCAAGTAGCTCGGCATCCAGGTCAGCAGGCCGTAGAACACGCTGAGGATGCAGCAGTAACCGGCGAACATGGCCAGGACCGAACGGTCCTTGAGCAGTTCCTTGAACGGAACGCTGGTGACCGCGCCGGGCTGGCTGACCGTGGTATTGCCCTCGGTGATGTGCTTGAGCTCAGCGGCGTTGACGCCGGGGTGTTCGCTGGGATGATTGCAAATGTATTTCCAGGCCAGCACACCAGCCAGCATGGTGCCGACCCCGGCGATGACGAAGGCGATGCGCCAGGAGTCGAACCAGCCGATCAGTCCGGCAATGATAATCGCACCGAAGGCACTGCCAAGCGGCGCACCACCGTCGACCAGCACGGCGCCGCGACCGCGTTCGTTGGGGGTCAGCCAGGCGCCGTTGAGCTTGGCACCGGCGGGCATGATCGGCGACTCGGCGACGCCCAGGCCCATGCGGGTGATCAACAAAGTGATCCAGTTGTGCGCACCGGCCGCCAGCGCCTGGAACGCGCCCCAGGCCACAGTCGCAACGACAATCACGCGGCGGGTCTGGAAGCGGTCCAGCAGCATGCCGCCGGGAATCTGCATCAAGGCGTAGGACCAGAAAAACGCACTGAGCATCAGGCCTTCAAGGGCCGGCGGGATCTGAAATTCGCTGGAAATCAGCGGCAACGCCACCGACAGCGAGGCGCGGTCGATGTAGTTAATCGCGGTCAGCAGCAACATGATGAGGAAGATTCGCCAGCGTACGCTGGTGGGGCGTTCGGACGCGGTTGCGGCTGGCAACGCCAGGCTTTCGGCACTCGGGTTGTTCATGAGGAGGGCTCTTATTGTTGTGGATACACACCACCCCTCTGTAGGAGCTGCCGAAGGCAGCGATCTTTTGATTCTGCATTTTCAAGAAAAAAAGATCGCAGCCTTCGGCAGCTCCTACAGGGGTGGCAAGCGGCCCCACTCTAATCACGCCCCCGCGTGCTGAATAATGATGGGATCTGATTGGGGGATCACTGATTGTCATCCCCCCGAAAATGATCAGAACGTGCCGGGGTAGCTGCCGCCGTCCAGCAACAGGTTTTGCCCGGTCAGGAAACCGGACTGGGCGCCACAGATGAACGCGCAGTAAGCGCCGAACTCATCAGGTTGGCCGAAGCGTTGCGCCGGGACATTTTTGCGCCGTTGCTCGGCGATGTTTTCGACGCTGGTGCCGTTGGCCTCGGCGGCGGCATTCAGGGTTTTGTGCAAACGCTCGGTTTCGAACGGCCCCGGCAGCAGGTTGTTGACGGTGACGTTGTTCCCGGCCAGGCGCGCCTGACGCGCCAGCCCGGCGATGAAACCGGTCAGGCCGCTGCGGGCACCGTTGGACAAACCCAGCACATCGATCGGCGCCTTCACCGCGCCGGAAGTGATGTTGACGATGCGCCCGAAACCGCGCTCGGCCATGCCATCGACGCAAGCCTTGATCAGCTCGATGGGCGTGAGCATGTTGGCATCCAGCGCTTTCAACCAGTCCTCGCGCTGCCAGTCGCGGAAGTCACCGGGCGGCGGCCCGCCAGCGTTATTGACCAGGATGTCCACCTGCGGACACGCCGCCAGCACTTGCACGCGCACGGCAGGCTCGCTGATGTCTCCGGCCACGGTGCGCACCTCGATGGTCGGCGCCAGTTGGCGCAATTCCACGGCGGCCGCCTGCAACGTTTCGTCGCCACGGGCGTTGATCACCAGGTTCACGCCCTCCTTCGCCAAGGCCCGCGCGCAGGCCAGGCCCAAGCCCTTGCTGGCGGCGCAGACGATTGCCCAGCGTCCCGAAATACCCAAATCCATGACCATGCTCCTCACGTTTCGAAGGCCTTACGTTACCACCGCCTGCCGCTACTTCGGGGGATGACAAAGGGTGATCGCTGTATCAGACCTTTTCATTACCGGCCACTCGCGACGCTTATTACTGTCTCCAGACCAATAAGAACCGGAGTAGCCGATGAACCCGTTCCAGTTTTATTTCCCCACGACCCTGAAGAGCGGCAACGGCCTGGTGCGTCAGGCCGGTGCGCTGCTCAAGCCCCATGTTCGCAAGAAACTGCTGGTGGTCACTGACCAGGGACTGATGGCGTCGGGCGTGCTGGAAAGCTTTTTTGCCTCGCTGGCTGGCAGCGAAATTGCCTATGAAGTGTTTGCCGGTGTCGAACCCAATCCCACCACCGATGTACTGGAACGCGCCGTCGAGTTCCTGAAAAACCACGAGTGCGACGCGGTGATCGGCGTCGGTGGCGGCAGCAGCATCGACACCGCCAAAGGCGTGGCGGCGATGGCCACCAACCCCGGCAACATCCTCGACTACGAGGGCTACGACAAACTGCTGCACCCGCCGCTGCCGATCTTCGCCATCCCGACCACTTCAGGCACCGGCAGCGAATGCACCGCTTCGACGGTGTTCACCAACACCAAGACCTTGTTCAAAACGGTGATCATCAGCCCGGCGCTGTTTCCCAAACTGGCGATTCTCGACGCCGAACTGACCCTCAAGCTGCCACCGTCAATCACCGCCGCCACCAGCATGGACGCCCTGACCCACGCCATCGAATCCTACGTGTCGAAGCAGGCCAACCCGATCAGCCAGGCCTTGGCCCTGCAAGCGATCAAGATGATCTGCACCTACCTGCCGAAAGCGTTTTTCACGGGCTCCGATTTGCACGCCCGGGAACAGATGCTGCTCGGTTCCTTCCTCGCCGGCGTCGCATTCGCCCAATCGAAACTGGGCAACGTGCATGCGATCTCCCACACCTTCGGCGGCGTTTTCAATATTCCCCACGGTATCGCCAACGCCACGCTGCTGCCCTACGTCATCGAATACAACCTGCCGGCCTGCCCTGAACTGTTCCGCGAGATCGCCTTGGCCATGGGCGAAAACGTCGACGGCCTGAGCCCTGCCCGCGCCGGACACAAAGTCGTGGAGCACGTGATGGCGCTGAACAAGGCCATCGGCATTCCCGACAACATCAAGGACCTGGGCGTGGACCTGGACTACATGCCGCAAATGGTCAGCGACTCGATGCGCAGCGGCAACGTGCTGGTCAACCCGCGCTTGACCACGGCCGCCGACGTCGAGCGAATCATCAGCAACGCCTTCCACGGCATTCATTCTTGAGAGACAAGCCCCATGTTTTACGAAATGCGCACCTACACGATCCAGATCGGAAAAATGCAGACCTACCTCAAGCACTTCGAGGAAAACGGCCTGCCGGTGATCTCCCGCTACACCACGCTGGTGGGCTGGTGGTACACGGAAATCGGCGAGCTGAACCAGGTGATCCACATCTGGGCCTACGAGAGCCTCGATGACCGGATCAAGAAACGCGCCGCGCTGTACCAGGACCCGGACTGGCTCGAAGGCTTTGTGCCGATCGCTTTCCCGATGCTGGAGAAAATGGAGTCGAAGCTGCTGATGCCGGCGGCGTTTTCGCCGATCAAGTAATTCCCTGAACACCACCTTCCCTGTAGGAGCTGCCGAAGGCTGCGATCTTTTGACTTGGCTTTTTAGAAACAAGATCAAAAGATCGCAGCCTTCGGCAGCTCCTACAGGGGTGATTCGGTTTTACATTCAAGGACAACCCCATGTGCGACCACAACACCGATAACACCACCGCCGACCGTTCTCCCGATATCAAGGCCCTGCTCGAAGTCCTGCCGACCAACGTCTGGCACGAGGTTGTGATCAAGTAAGCGTCGGCTGCTGCAACTCGTTAATCAGCAGGGTCGCCGCCGGAGGTAAATCGGCGCCGGCCCGGCTGATCGCGCCATACGGTTCGATCAGGGCACGCATCGACAACGGCAAGGTCACCAGCAATTCGAACTGCGCACAGAACTGAGCGACTTCCGCCGGGATCACGGCCAGCAAGGTCGGGTCTTGCTGCACCAGCAAAATGGTGGCGAAGATCGACGAGGTCTCCAGCGGATAACGCGGAATATCCAGCCCCGCCTCTTCCAGTTCGCGCTCCAGGGCCTGACGCATCGGCATGTCCTTGGGGTAGACCACCCAGCGGTAATCGCTCATCTGCGCCAACTGCAACGACGTCGCAGCCGCCAGCGGATGGTCCTTGCTGGCGACGACCGCCAACGGTTCTTCGCTCAACACGATGCAGTCATAAGCGTCCGAACGCTGCCCGACGCTGGTGCGACAAATGGCCAGGTCCAGTCGCCCCTGATCCAACAATGCGAGCAGGTTGGCGCTGGTGTTCTCCACCACTTCGATGGACAGCTGCGGCTGCTTGAGGCGCAACTCAGTCAAGGCCCGGGTCAGCAGCGGCACCGCGCCCATGATCACACCCACCGACAACCGCCCGCCCTGACCGCGCAGGATGCTCAGCATGTCTTCGCGCAAATGCTCGACATCGCTGTAGATCAACCGTGCGTAGCGGATCATGCAACGGCCCATTTCGTTGGCTACCAAACCTTGGGGCTGGCGCTCGAACAGCGGCATGCCGAGCAGCGACTCGACTTCATGCAACGCCTTGGTGGCGCCGGACTGGGAAATGGAAATCTGCTCGGCGGCCTTGTGCAACGAGCCGCGCTCATCCAGTGCGATCAACAGGCGCAGTTGTTTGAGACGCAAGCGTGCGGCGATGCTGGAAAGTGAAGGAATCGTATCCATGTGTGCTCTGATTCAATGGTCAACTGAGGACCAACATGCTGACCGCTTTTTTTGTAGGAGCAAGGCTTGCCCGCGATAGCGATTTCGAGAACGCCATCGCGGGCAAGCCATGCTCCTACAGGTCGCGTTGTCCGTGATTCAGCAGTAACCGCAAAGTGATCGGTAACTATCAGCGAATCGCCACCGGATTGATGTTGACCTGGGTCGAGCCTTTGTACAGCGGCTGCCCGAGCACGAACATGAAGGTCCAGGCCTTGTCGCGGACCAGTGCGCGGCTGTCGATCAGCTCCAGGTTGTAGATACCATTCTTGGCCAGCATGAACTGGTTGACCGGGAATTCCTGGCCATCGGTGCCGGGGTAGATTTCCGAAGCCCAGGTGTCACCACCGAAGGCAACGATCTGCTTGTCCGCCAGCCATTTGGCCGCGGCCATGCCGATGCCCGGTTCCACCGCGAGGAATTTCTCGTTGTCCTTGCCCAGCAGTTCCAGCCAACCGGTGTTGAACAGCACCACATCACCCTTCTCGATGCTGATGCCTTGCAAGTCCAGCGCCTTCTGAATGTCGGCAACGGTGAATTCGGTTTTCTCCGGCACGATGGCGCTGCCGTACACCGCCGTCATGTCCAGTACCACGCCGCGAGTGACAATTGGCGGGACCTTTTCGATGCCGAGTTTCTGCACGCCTTCCACGGTGACGAATTCCGCCGCGCGGTTGCCGTTGTAGTAGACGTTGTCGATCCCGATGTGGCCGATGCCGTTGAGTTGCGTGCCGACACCGGTCCAGCCCACCACCAGCTCATCGTTGAAGGTGAATTTGTTCGGCCCCATCGTGGTGCCGCCCGCCTCACCCGGTTGAACGTTGGTCAGGTGAAAACTGCGATGACGAAACGCCGGCAGGTTTTTGTCGATGGGCACCGCCAGCGGGTAGGTTTTGCCGGTCTTGATCAGCTTGGCGGCATTGATTACTGATTCGGCATTGAGCAGGTTCAGCGCGCCGATTTCATCGTTGGCGCCGTATCTGGACGGGTACCATTTTTCCCCGTCGGCGGCGTGGGCGGCATTGAGGGTGAGCAACAGGGCGAATGGCAGGGCCAGGCGATTGAGCATAAGGGAGTCCTTGTCTGGTTTCAATGAACCCAAGGTACCCAGCCTGTTAGTGCGGAAACAGACAGCTATCGACAATACATTTGTTCTGGATTTTCACGAGTGATTGCTTGGCTATCTGCTTAACCCGCTAGCGGTGCTAGAGTGAGAACCGAACGATCGACTGACATAAAACCCTGAAATCCTGACAGTCGACCAATTGCGATAACGCTTAGATCTTTTGCGAATTATGATTATTCCAACTCGCTGAAACAGAAGCCTATGAACATCGCAAACCCTGTCACCCCCCGCGAAATCCAATCCGAACAATCGCGTTTGATCGTCTTCCTCGCTTATCCCGAAATGGGCCTGCTGGACCTGACCGGCGCGCAAACCGTGTTCTGGGCGGCGTCCCGCTACCTCAACAGCAGCAAGCTGCCGGGCTACAAACTGCAAACCGCCAGCCTCACCGGCGGCCTGATCCAGACCGCCGAAGGCCTGGCCGTCAACACCGTGCCATTGAGCGATTTTGCTGATCAAACAATCGATACCCTGATCGTCCCCGGCGCGCCGGTGATTATTCTGGCGATGAACAATTCCCTGGAACTGGTCGACTGGCTCAAGCAAGCGTCAACCAAGGTCAGGCGCACCGCCTCGGTGTGCAGCGGCACGTTCCTGCTGGCCGAAGCCGGATTGCTCGACGGCCGGCGCGCCGCCACTCATTGGGCAATGTGCGGCATGCTCAAGGAGCGTCACCCGTCGATCGAAGTCGACAACGATGCAATCTTTGTCCAGCAGGGTTCGGTCTGGACTTCCGCCGGGGTCAGCGCCGGTATCGACCTGGCACTGGCGCTGGTCGAAGAAGACTGCGGGCGTGAACTGGCGCTGCTGGTCGCGCGGGAAATGGTGGTGTTCCTCAAGCGCCCCGGTGGCCAGGCCCAGTACAGCCAATTGCTGCAATCGCAAACCAGCGAAGGCGCCGCCTTCGACGACCTGCACCTGTGGATCACGCAGAACCTGGAAGGTGAAAACCTCACCATCGACCGGCTCGCCCAGCAGGTGCAAATGAGCCCGCGCAACTTCGCCCGGGTCTACAAACTCAAGACCGGCCGCACCCCGGCCAAAGCCGTGGAAGTGCTGCGGGTCGAAGCTGCCCGGCGTCTGCTGGAAGATTCCGAACGCAATATCGATCAAATTTCGCGCCTCTGCGGTTTTGGTGATGAAGAGCGCATGCGCCTGACGTTTCAGCGCAACCTGGGGGTTTCGCCGAGGGATTATCGCAGCCGGTTTTCGCGCTGAATCACCGGCCTGAAGCAGCATCAGGGAACTCTCGGCGACCGCCGTGCATCCTAAAAGGTGAGATGTTTCCTTTTTGCTGCACGCTTTCAGAGGACACCGTCATGCGCCGTCTGATTATCATTTCTTCCCTTGTGCTGTGCTTACCGTTCGGCTCCGCAATGGCCAAAGTGGATGCGGGCGACGTCGCCACTTCAGCCGGGGTCTCCGCCTCGCTGTACTCGACGTTCAAGGATGACAAACTGATGATTCCCGCCCGGGATGACGCCTCCAGCTTCGTGGCCAGTGGCGGCGCGATTCGCGGCGTATATCTGGAGCAGGTCCTGCAACGGATCCGTCAGGAAAATCCCGGCCTTAACGCAAGCGACGAAGATCTGGCCCGCGCCATTCTCGTCCAGGAAGGCGTTGCGGCAGGTCAATAAGTCACGTCAATCCGTCGGTGGGGCTGGTGAAACCCGAATGGCGTTTCCCGCCCTGCCTCGCTTGCGACTTAACGCCACCGCTGCCTACCGAGATCACCAGCGCATCGATTTGCGGGCAATGCTCGAGAATCTCATCGATCATCGTGCTGTGCCCTTCCCACAAAACGAGATGGTCGAAAGCCGGCACGCACCTTGCGCCCTTTCGCGAACGGGCTCTGGTTTGATGACTGTGGCCAGTCAGCGAGCGACACCCACCACGCATTGTTCATGCAGCTGCCGCAATAGCGCCAAGCCGTTATCAAAGAATGCCGGCGACCCGCTCATCCCTGCCTCCACCGCCAACGCCTGCAACTGCGCAAGCCCGGTCAGTTCAGGAAACGCCTCGATGCGTTGCAACAACCGAAACGCCAATGGGCTCAGCCCGGAAAACTTCACACTGAAATCCAGATCCCGACGCACCAACAACAACGTTGGCTGCTCCGGAGCAGTATCCGGCTGATGGTCCGGCCCCACCAACTGCACCGGCCAGGCATACGCCAACGGCCAGGCCAATGGCGAAACCTGCAACGGGCGGTCCAGCAACACGTCAGCATCGCCGGATGACAACGGTTCCGCCTCCGATTGTTGCAGCGCCATTTCCACCCATTCGTAATGCGCCAGCTCAACCATGAACGGCGGCCACGTACCATCGGCCAACGCCGCAGGCTCAGAGGCGAGAAACTCGACAAACTCCTCGGCGATCTCACCGAATTTCGGTGTGTGGGCGCGGTAGTCGCGCAAGAAGATCCGCACCAGCGCCCGCCATTGTCGGTCGCCAAGAATCTTCACCAGCACCGGAAACGTGCCGCTGATCAGCGATGACAGATTGGCAAACACCAGGTCGCGATATACCTGCGCCCGCGCCGGGTTCATCTCGGGCGGCGGCGCGCAGCGGTCGGGGTCGCGCAGGTACAGGCCCATGCTGTTTTGCTGTTCGTGCAGCGAGCGCTTAGCCACGGTTCACCCCCTCGGCCTGCAACCGGCGGATGGTCTGCAACTCGGCGACCAGTTCGGAAAACACCGGGAAGTTGAAGTCACGCTCCAGCAAAGTTGGTTGTGCGCCGAACCGGGCGTAGGCCTGGGCCAGCAACGACCACACCGCCGGTTTGACCGAGGCGCCATGGGTGTCGATTTTCAAGGTATCGGACTCATCGAAGTGCCCGGCGATGTGCATCGCCACCACGCGGTTGGCATCGATACCATTAAGGAACGTACGCGGATCGAAGCCATGGTTGATCGAATTGACGTAAACGTTGTTGACGTCCAGTAACAGGTCGCAATCGGCTTCGCGCAGAACGGCGTTGGTGAACGTCACTTCGTCCATGTCCTGCTGCGGTGCGGCGTAGTACGAGACGTTTTCCACCGCCAGACGTCGACCGAGAATGTCCTGGGCCTGACGGATACGCGCGGCGACGTGGTGCACCGCTTCTTCGGTAAAGGGCAGCGGCAACAGGTCGTACAGGTGACCGTCATCGCTGCAATAGCTGAGGTGCTCGCTGTACAGCGGCACGTTGTAGTGATCGAGGAAAACCCGCACTTCTTGCAGAAACCCGACATCCAGCGGCGACGGCCCGCCCAGCGACAGGGACAAGCCATGACAGGACAACGGATAACGCTCGGCCAGAGTTCGCAGCGCTGCACCATGGGCGCCGCCGATGCCGATCCAGTTTTCCGGCGCGACTTCGAGAAAATCGAAATGACCGGCAGGAGCCGCCAGAAGGTCTTTCATTAAACCGCGACGCAAGCCGAGCCCGGCGCTGGCCTTGGCTGAAGTGATGGGGGTTTGCATGATGTCGATCTCAAGGTTGTCAGAACGTAAGCACAGTTAATCGAAGCGGTGTATCGGGACTGTGTTGCGCGCCGACGGAAAACGGCAGGGCTTGTATCGGCATAGGGTCTGTACACACTCTGGTACAGACCCGCTGCCCGGCATCACGTAAGGTCGTACTTCTCGCGCACCAGCTGGCCGATGCCCATGCGATCGAGCACATTCATCGGGCACAGGAATGTCACGCGAATGGTGCCCGGCAGACGACTGATGTCGATGGAACCGGTGATGGTGGCGCGGTTGAGCACTTCGTCGTACGGCAGACCGGTGACGGAGGCCGCACGCTGCAAGCCGTTCTCCACCGCGAGGTTGAGATTTTCGCCGCTGCCGATGAAGGTGATCGGACCGCTCTGCTCAATCTCATGCTGGCCCCAACGCTCACCCAATTCACGGACTTTGGCCCGTTGTTCGGCGTTCATCGGCCGCGCCATCGGCGGCAGGTCATCGAGGTTTTGCAGGAGGATCGGGCCTTCCAGTGTCAGGTTTTTCACCACTTGCACCGCCACTTCGGTTTCCCCGGAGCAATCGGTGGCGTGCCCGGCGATTTCGCCGTTGCCTTGCTGGGCGTGCATGTCGCCCATGTACACCCCGGCACCCGGCACTTTCACCGGGCAGATCAACACGCAACCTTCGCGGATCGAGTTGGTGTCCATGTGGCCGTCGGTCTTGGCCGCGTGCAGTTCTTCGCGGCTCATGCCGAAACGGTGCGGTGCATTGATCAGGTACTGGCCGAAATCGGCGCAGTTGTGCGAGTCGGGAATGTCACGGGACGGCATGGTGCCGATGTTGCCGAGGAACGGACGCATGTGCGCGGCGACACCGGGGATGTCGGCGCGGGCCAGGGACAGGATCGAATGCTGCGCGGCGAACTCCGGCAGCGCCGACATTTCGGAAGCATTGCCGGCCAGTTGATTGGCGATGTCCTGGTTGACCGTCAGGCTCACCTGGTTCTGCGCATCGAACACGATCACATAACCGTGGCTGAAGCGAAACGCGCTGACCTCGGCGCCACAGTTGTTGCAGCGAATCGCGTCTTCGCCAATGCCTTCGACATGGCTGGCCGGATGGTCGGTGCCGCATTTGGAGCAGAATTTGGAGACAAACGGATCGCCGTTGTAGCGCCCTTCGACAAAGCTCATGACCCCGGACGACGTGGCCAGCGATGTGACGCGCATGCTCTTGATCTTGATCGCCACGGCATCGCCGATCTCTGCGCCGACGATGGCCACCGGTTGCGTGACTTCATGGCCACCTTCAAAGGATGGCGTGATCATCGGCCCCCAGCAGCCCGGCGGCGTGCCGGTGATCAGGGTGCCGCCGTCGGCCAGCGGTCCGAGCATTGGCTGGCTCGGGCCGATGATGCCGTTGGTGTAGTGATCGACCCGCAGGCGATTGACCGGGGTGGCGTTGAGAGTGGATTCAGGCACAAGTGTTGTCATTGTGGTCCCCTTGACCGCATCAGGCGCGGAACAGAGTCAGTGCGAATGGCCGCCGGTGAACGCGGCCATGGAAAGTGGCCTCCACAGTTCATCGCAGGTTTGTATCTGGTATGTGTTCGACTGTGCGCCGCAATTGAGCGGGACTGTATCGAGAGACCTGTTAGATACAGTGGGATACATGCAAAACCGGTGGTCACTGCAAAACCCTGTGGGAGCGGGCTTGCCCGCGATAGCGTCCTTTCAGCGATGGAAATGTAGGCTGACCCACCGTCATCGCGGGCAAGCCCGCTCCCACAGGGGTCACATGTCGGCCACAGGGGCTTTCGTCGCTCCAGGCCACGCCGCACGGCCTGCGAACTAAACTTAACGCACACAGGAATTGCTTGATTTCCTGTTCATTCCCACGACCACCGCCCGGACCAACAAAGCCTCCGGACCGTGATCCTGCAAAAGGAGCACACGTGATGGACGAGGCCAGACTCAATGATTTCATGGGCAAACTGGTGGGTGACATGGGCGGCGCGGCGATGCTCGCCAACGTCATCCTCGGCGAAGAACTCGGCCTGTACCGGGCCATGGCCGACAGCCAACTGATCAGCCCCGAAGCCCTCGCCGGCAAAACCGGTTGCAACCCTCGCCTGGTGCGCGAATGGCTCAGCGCCCACGCCGCTTCCGGCTACATGGAACACAGCGACGGCCAATTCCGGCTGCCCGAAGAACAAGCGCTGGCATTGGCCATCGAAGACTCACCGGTCTACATCGCCGGCGGCATCGGGGTGGTCGCGTCGTTCTTCCACGACAAGGACAAACTGGTCAAAGCCATGCGCGGCGATGGTGCCCTGCCCTGGGGCGATCACCATCCGTGCATGTTCAGCGGCACCGAACGTTTCTTCCGCCCCGGCTACAAAGCGCACCTGATCGCCGAATGGTTGCCGGCCCTCAACGGGGTGGTGGCCAAGCTGGAGGAAGGCGCCAAAGTCGCGGACATCGGCTGCGGCCACGGCGCCTCGACGGTGATCATGGCCCAGGCGTTTCCGAACTCGCGGTTCGTCGGCTTCGATTACCATGCACCCTCCGTCACCGTTGCCACCCAGCGCGCCGAAGAAGGTGGCGTGTCCAGCCGCGCGCGGTTCTTCCAGGGCACGGCGAAAAGTTACCCCGGCGACGACTATGACCTGGTCTGCTACTTCGACTGCCTGCACGATATGGGCGACCCCGTCGGCGCGGCGAAACACGCTTTCGAATCATTGAAACCCGATGGCACGGTGTTGTTGGTGGAGCCGTTCGCCAATGACTCGCTGGATGACAACATCACCCCGGTCGGTCGGTTGTTCTACGCTGCCTCGACTTTTATCTGCACACCCAACTCGTTGTCCCAGGAAGTCGGCCTCGGCCTTGGTGCCCAGGCAGGCGAGGCGCGGTTACGCAAGGTGTTTACCGAGGCTGGGTTCTCGAGTTTTCGCCGGGCCACGGAAACGCCGTTCAACCTGATTCTGGAGGCGCGTAAATAGCGCCGTTCAATGTAGGAGCACGGCTTGCCGGCGATAGCGTTCTGAAAATCGCCATCGCCGGCAAGCCGTGCTCCTACAGGGTGATCGGCAAATGCTACGCTGCACACACTCAAGGCCCTCCGGAGTGTTGAACATGCTCGACCGCCTGACCCGCGAACAACTCGATCGCCTCCAGCAACTCATGGCGAATCAGCCGTTCGCGGTGCTGACGGGTGCCGGTATCAGCACGCCGTCGGGCATTCCGGACTATCGCGACAACCAAGGTGTGCGGCGTGGCCGGCAGCCGATGATGTATCAGGAATTTCTCTCGGCCCCCGAATCCCGTCGGCGCTATTGGGCGCGGGCGATGCTCGGCTGGCCACGGGTGCGTCAGGCCCAGCCGAATGTTGCTCACGAGACACTCGCACGGTTGCAAAGCACCCGGCAGATCAGCGGCCTGATCACGCAAAACGTCGACACCCTGCACGATCAGGCCGGCAGCCATGACGTCATTGAACTGCACGGCAGCCTGCATCGGGTGCTGTGCCTGGACTGCGGAAAACGCAGCGAGCGCGATTCGATCCAGCACCTGATGGAAACCCAGAATCCTTACCTGGCAGGCGTGGACGCAGTGCAAGCCCCGGACGGCGACACCCTGCTCGATCCAGCCTTCGAAGCACGCTTTCAGGTGCCGCATTGCCCGCATTGCGCCGGGGAACGGATGAAGCCGGACGTGGTGTTTTTTGGTGAAAACGTCGCGCAGGCCACAGCGGCCAAAGCCATGGCAGCGGTCGAACATGCCGCCGGATTGTTGGTGGTCGGGTCTTCGTTGATGGCCTACTCGGCGTTTCGTTTGTGCCGGGCGGTGGTGGACCAGGGCAAACCGCTGATTGCGATCAACCTGGGCAAGACCCGGGCGGATGAGATGCTGGATTTGAAGATCGAGGGGTCGTGTGAGCAGCTGCTTCCGTTATTGGCCCAACGCCTGAACAACTAACAAAACCCAATCCCTGTAGGAGCTGCCGCAGGCTGCGATCTTTTGATCTTGCTTTTATAAAGTCAAAAG
>NZ_JBLNNF010000032.1:0-37506 GCF_047784845.1 Pseudomonas sp. NFX98
CTTTATCGGCGCTTGGGTGAAAGGAGGAGGGGCGAAATCTCCCACGGATCTGTACTGCGCTAACAGTCAGAATCGAGCCTTGTCCCTCCTCCTCCCTTCAAGTCCTAGCATACAAGCGAGCTTGCTCCGGGCGGCGTTCCGACGACGGCGGAGTGTCAGGCGACACTGATGTTGAATGGGGCGGCCTCTTCGCGAGCAGGCTCGCTCCCACAGTTTTATTTTCCGAGATTACCCTCGACACTCCACCAACGACTTCACCTGCCCCGAATCCGTCTGGTTCTCATCACTCAACCACTTCTCAAACCCTGCGCCAATCGCCGGCCACTCCGAGTCGAGAATCGAGTACCACGCTGTATCGCGGTTCTGGCCTTTGACCACCATATGCTGGCGGAACACGCCTTCAAAGCTGAAGCCCAGGCGCTCGGCTGCGTATTTGGAGCGGGCGTTGCCGTTGTTGCACTTCCACTCCAGGCGACGATAGCCGAGGGCGAAGGATTCCTTGGCCAGCAGATAAACCGCCTCGGTGCTTTTTGGTGAGCGCTGCATCGGCGCACCGAAGGTCACGTGGCCGATTTCGATGCGGCCCTGGGCCGGGACGATCGACATCAGGCTGAGGATGCCCTGCACCTCGCCGCTGGCGCGGTCGATCACGCTGAAGAAGTACGGATCGCTGGCGGCGGCGTGGTTGTTCAGCCAGTCATTGAAGGCGCTGCGCTCGGGGAAGGGGCCGTAGGGCAAATAGTCCCAGAGTTTCGGGTCGGCGCCGGGGCCTTGCAGGGCATTGAACAAGTCGTCGCCATGACGTGTCGGGTCGAGTCTTTCCAGGCGAATGAAACGCCCTTCGATCAGTTTGGTCGTGGGGGCCGGGACGCCTTTCCAGTCTGCGAGTGAAGTCGACATGTTGTTCTCCTTGAACCTTAAATGGCTTTGCGAAACTGGATGAAACCAGGGCGTTCGGCGATGCGCTCATAAAGCTGGATCGCGGTGGCGTTGGTTTCGTGGGTCAACCAGTGGACTTTGTTGCAACCGTCGGCCTTGGCCGTGGCGTAGACGAATTCGATCAGTTTGCGGCCGACGCCGGTGCCGCGAGTTTCCGGTGCTACCAACAAGTCTTGCAGGTAGCAGGAGTTTTCGATGGCCCAGTTCGAACGATGGTAGATGAAATGCACCATGCCCACCGCTTTGCCATCAGCCCAGGCGAGGGCGGCGTGGGTCGGTTCGCTCGGGTCGAGGATGCGCTGCCAGGTGCTTTGGCTGACGGTGTCCGGCAGTTCGGTGTTGTAGAAGCGCAGGTAGGCTTGCCATAGCGGCAGCCACGCGGCGTGGTCGTCGGCGTTGACCTGGCGGATCTCGATCTGACTCATGTTCATTCCTTAGCGCATCAATTGGGCGAGGGTTTGGTCGTTGAGGTCGAGGCTGGCGGCCAGGCCTTCGCGCACGCCGGCGATGTCGGCGGCGCTGCGGTTCTGGCTGAGCTTGCGCTTGCCTTCCAGACGGTCGATGGGAATGGCGAAGCCGACGATGGCCTTGAGCATGCCGTCGATGTAATCGGCGGGTGCGTCGGCCACTGACCACGGTTGCGCGCGGCCCGCTTCGTGACGGTCGGTGAGGGTGCTGACGATGTCGAGCAGCCGCCCGCCATCGCTGAAGGTTTCGGCTCGGCCATAGGCGTGTACGGCGACGTAGTTCCAGGTGGGCACGACTTTGCCGTGTTCGGCCTTGCTCGGGTAGAAACCGGGGCTGACGTAGGCATCGGCACCAGCAAAAATCAGCAGGGCTTCGGCGCCGTCGCGCAGGTCTTTCCACTGTGGATTGGCTTTGGCCAAGTGTCCGTACAACGTGCCGTTCGAGCCTTGTTCGCAATGCAGCAGCACCGGCACATGACTGGCTTGCAGGCCGCTTTCGCCGTGGGTCACCAATATGGCGAGACGTGTGGCAAGGATCAGTTCATGCAGTTGGGACAACTCGTCGATGGCAAAAGCGCGTGGCGTGTACATGGAAATATTTCCCTTGGCGAATGTCTGCATCGTAGGCAGGCTATTGGTCTGTTGTAAGAGCCATTAACGACCAATTTCATAGGTCCATTGCCATGACGGATACGCCACTTTCCTTGTCGTTCAATCCGGCCGGTATCGAACTCGATCGTCGCCAGGGTCTGAGTCGCCAGCTCTATCAGGCCTTGCGGCTTCGCGTCCTCGACGGGCGACTGGCGAGCGGCACGCGATTACCGGCCAGTCGTGACCTGGCCGCAGCACTGGCGATTTCCCGTAATAGCGTGGTTCGCGCCTACGATCAGCTATACGCCGAAGGCTTCATTGAAGGGCGGGTCGGCGATGGCACTTATGTCGCGCAACTGCCTCAAGCGGCGTTGCCGACGAAAAAACTATCCACAAAAGTATCCACAGGCTTTTCAACAGGGTTACCCACAGCCTTATCCACAAACTGGCTCGATTTACCTGTTGATCCATCCAGCAAAGTTATCCACAACGATCCTTTGGCGCGGGTCAAAAACAACCATTTACCCAGTCCGCCCAGTGGTCCGCCGCGGGCTTTTCGGGTCGGTGTTCCGGCGTTTGATCTGTTTCCGTTCGAGGTCTGGGCCAAGCTGAATGCGGCTTTCTGGCGCAAACCGGATTTGCAGCAGCTGTGTTACGGCGACCCGGCCGGCGATGCGCGCTTGCGCGGGATGATTGCTGCGTATCTGCGCAGTTCGCGAGGTATGCAGTGCACCGCTGAACAAATTGTGATCACCAGTGGCGCACAGCAGGGAATAAGCCTTTGTGCACAGTTGCTGGTCGAGCCCGGCGATGGGGTGGCCATTGAAAATCCGGGGTATCGGGCGGCCGGTCATGCTTTCGCGGTGGCGGGTGCGAGATTGCATGGCGTGGCGGTGGACAGCGAGGGCATCGATTGCAGTGAGCTGGCGAGGCTCGGTGATTGTCGGCTGACCTACGTGACGCCGTCACACCAGTATCCCACCGGTGTGGTGATGAGCCTGCCCCGGCGCCTGGAGCTGCTGGCCTGGGCCGAGCGCACTCAGGGCTGGATCGTCGAGGACGATTACGACGGTGAGTATCGTTACAGCGGTGCGCCGCTGGCGCCTTTGGCGGCGCTGGATCGGCAGGGTCGGGTGCTCTACGTCGGCACGTTCGGCAAAGTGGCGTTTCCGGCGTTGCGTCTCGGTTATCTGGTGTTGCCGCCGGGGTTGGTGCAGGCGTTTGCGCAACGGCGTGCGGTGGATGTGCGGCATTCCGAGGTCAGCACTCAAGCGGTGATGGCGGAGTTCATGGCAGCAGGGCATTTTCAGCGGCACATCCGCCGCATGCGGCGTGCGGCGTTGAGTCGGCGCAATACCCTGCTCAATGGCTGGCCGACGGATATTCCGGGTATCGGTCAATTACCCACCGTCACCGCCGGGTTGCACATGACGGTGCCGGTCGACAGCGTGGCGCGTGAACGTGAGCTGATCGACCTGGCGAGCAGTGTCGACGTTGAGATCAACGGCTTGAGCAGCTATTGGCTGCCCGACTCCACAACACCGATGGATCAACGAGCGGGGTTGGTGCTGGGGTTTGCAGCGGTGCCCGAACCAGCCATCGAGGCAGCGCTGCAACGGTTGCGTGCGGTGTGGCCGGGCCGCTGAAGCGGGCGGGTGGTCAGTCCGCCCGTCCAGGCATTAGCGTTTGGGTTCGAGGTTCAAGAACAGTGCCGAATCGCTGATGCGCCGAAGCACATAGTCGATCGGTGCCAGGGTAGTCAGGGCCTGGCGACGTTCGGCAGTGAAAGTCTGCAGATGAGCGTCGGCGATTTTCAGGTGCGCGGCAGTGAACTGCTCCGGCGGTGCTTCCAGCGAATCGTAGTGAAAGTGCGCCAGCCACAGCGGCTGATCTTTGTTGCTGGTATCGAGAATCCGGTACTCCTGAAAGTAATCCCGACGCTGTTTGGTCCTGATCCGACCTTGTTCGTTTCTGTCGATCCGGACCTGGCCGTTGTCCAGTAACCATTGCAAGTAGGCTTGTCGGGGCTGGCGCTCCTTGAGCAGAGTGGCTCTGGTTGTGACACCCTGGGCGCGTAACCGGGTGGCGGCCGCATTGAGTTCTGAACTCAGGGTAGCCACTGGAAGCCGCGTCCCGCTGCGCGCTATGGCCTGATCGACTTTGATTGCCACTTGTTCCAGATGCCGGGCTTGTTGATCGAACAAGTCTTGCATGTCCGCAGGGATACGATTGGGTTTGAAGGCGTCTTTGCGCGTACGCGTAATGAAGTCCTTGACGTCTTCATTCAATGTCAAAGCATTGGCAATCGTGTCGATGTCATCCAGCGTTCGCACGGGGGCAGTGTGCGGCGCGGCGGGGCGAATTTGATCGAGAGCCGGCTCTTCGGATGTCGACGCCTTGGCAGGCACCGGATCTCGAGGGCGACTCTTGGTGACTTTACCTGTTGGGCGTGAAGGGCCAGCGACAGCGGGTTTTGGCGTCTCTGGCGGAGCGATGCTCGCGCTCTCGGGCAACAGCAGACTCAGTTGCTCCTGAGCCATTTGCCGGAATTGACCGATCAAGTCGCGCACCCGCTCATGCTCTGTTGGCTCTACGTCGTCCGGATACTCACCGGGAAGATCCTTGAGGCGCTGGTCGGTGTCGGCATAGACGTCGATCAGCCTGCTCAGGCTTTCGATGCGCACGGCGGCAGCTTCATTGCTGTTTGGAGTTCTGATCATGGCGGCCTGGCGATGGGTGGCGGTCGCCGCCTCGATGATCAAGGTCCCGACTGTGTCACGCGCCGGATTTGTGCGTGCGTTGTCGGAGCCACGCAAGCACAGTTCATGGGACATGCCGATCTCATTGGATTTCAGGTCCCACTCGTTGAACGCCGGAAGCAATTGGCGCAGACGCCGCGCGGTAACCATGCCGGTGCTCCCGATGGCTTCCAGCGGTATCAGCGATGTCTGGGACAGTTGCAGGCGGGTAATCAAGTCCTGGCTCAACGCCAATACTTCTCTGACACCTTTTATGTGTGTCTGCAGTGCGGCGTTTGATTGAATGACGGTATTGCCGCCGAGCTGCCGGGTGAGCCTTGCGTAGGTGTTGCGCTTGAGCAAGAACCATAGACTCAGATTTTTCTGCAACTGGGTGGTCATGGCTCGCAGATCATCGAAATAGCCTGCGCTCCCACCCTTGAGACGCCATTGCTGCAGATTTTTCAACGCATGGTCGTACTCGCCGATCAGTGTTTCCACTTGAGTGAGGTAACGCCGGTTCGCCTCCTCAAGTGCCGGCCCGATGACGCCGACCATGGCTTCCTGGGCCTGCTTCAGCGCAGTTGCACCAGCTGCTTGCTGACGCTTGAAGGTTTCCAGTTCCGTAGTCAGCTGTTTTAGCTGTTGCGCCTTCTCCCTGCGCTGCGCTTTGAGTTGGCTTTGCAGGCTCTGGCCACCTGCGCCGCCACGCAAGCGCAGCCGCGTGTCCACAAACCATTGGCCTTGTTTGTTGTGGGTCAGCAGTGGGCCGGTTTTCGCGGGCGTATCCGGGGACACGATCTGGATCTGCTGATCGTCGTTTTCAATCACTCGGTACCAGCGCTCTGCGACGTGCGCATAGGTCTTGCCGTCGAGGTGATAAAGCGACGCGGTGTCGCGCAGGAGGACTTGCAGGGTTGGGGCCTTCAGATCGAGTGCCGGTACCGTCAGGTTCTGCAGATACTCGGCCAGTGCAGTGGCGGATCGATGGGGTACGGAGCCATTGGCCTCCAGTGAGGAGTAATGACTCGACGGCAGCTCACCGGTCAAAGGTGTGGGGAGCCGTGTCACTGTGGGCGTTGCAGGTTTGACCGGAGCGCCGCCTGTCAGGGTCGGCACGCTGTCGGTTATTGGTGCAACCTGACGCCGCCCAGTCTTGCGCCGTATGGCGGCGTGGTGGGCGAGGAGGATGCCCAGGGTCAGCAGCAAATCCCCGACCGCGTTCCACTCAGTGAGCTTGTCGTCGTGCTGGTGGGCATCCACGGCTTGCTCGACTTCATTGATGCTTTGCCAGACCCAGACTGCGGCGCCTGCCGGCCCGCTGAGAAAATTCGCAGCGACGTTGAACAATGCCCAGCCGCTGTCGCGCAGCAATGCCCAGCGTCGTTCCGCATTGGACTGTGATTGGCGATCGGCGAGTTCGGCCATGGTCTTGGCATGGGTCTGGAACAGGGCGGCGAAAACATCGCCGGTCAGCTCCGTTGATGACAATTCGACCGGCCCGGCCCAGTCCACAGTTGTCCAGGGTTCGGCGAGTAACTGTGCCCCCAGCCATGGGCTGGGGAGGCCGACGGGGAACGTGTATTGGGCGTATTTGAAGCTGGTGCTCGAATCGGGCAGCCATGCCAGCACCGAGTCCCTCAACTCGCCCGGTTGATGCAAGGCGTACAGCAGGTTTTGCGGTGAGGGAAATTGCAGTAATGGCTGTTCGAGCAGCGGACGATAGAGCAGGCAAGGCCCGGCGTCCGGGTGGCGCGGGCTGATGATGAACATGTTGGCCACGGTGTCGCCGTCAGCGTTCCCGGAGTGGACGAAGCACAGGGGGCGGATGATTACCGGTTGCGGGTGGCCGGGTGTCGGTTTGAGCCACTCGCGAATGTAGCGACAACCCAACTCATCCACGCCGCCGATGTGACGGACCTTGCATTCCAGGGCAATCAGCGGCAGCAGCGCATGCAACTGGCTGATGTAGAACTGCTCTTGCAGACGGGCCTGTACGGAATCATCGATCAGCTTGTCCTTGATCAGTTGGGGGTACTTCTGGCCAACATTGACCTTGCTCGCGATTTTCGTCAGATAAGCCACGTCCAGCCATTCGGGGACAGGTTGCGGCGGATTGAATCGAATGGTTGCCTGATAGGGGGCGGCGTTTTGCAGTGCGTATTCGGCCAGGGTTTCGGTGTGAATGTCGTGAGGGTTGGGCAGCGTCAGGCCGCCGGCTTCAAAACTGTTGGTGATCGTGATCTCAAGGTTATCCAGAGGAAGCCCGGCGGCAGATTTCTTGTCAGCAAAAATCACTTCACGCATGCGCTCCCCGGCGAAGACATCGATCGAAGGAATCTGGAACAGGTCTTTGTTGGCCTGCTTGTACAGTTTGCCCAATGCGTTGACGGATCGACTGTACTGGTCCATATCAGCGGCCGAGGCGTCGAGCAGCCAGTCGGGTATTGAGTTTTCCAGATCATTGCGGGTTTTTTTCTCTTGAACAGTAGTGTGTTCAGGGAGAGCGGGAAGCCCGGTACTGTCATCCGCATCGGCAGCGAGGCTTTCGCGGGTGATCGCCACGATGGAGTCCAGTTGGGTGGTAATCAAGGCCCAGGCCATATGGTCAAAAAAATCACCGTCGGGCTCGAACAACTGCCACTGCATGTTCCGTCCGGCCAGTTGGTCCTGGATGCGCTCCGGTAATGACTTACCCAATGACTCCAGCGAATCGAACGATTCATAGCCACTTTCGACGGTGTACATCATCACCAGATCGCGTTGTTTGTAGCGCCCTGTGATTACGGCCGCGCCACCGAGAACCAGGTGTTGTTTTGTTCCTACAGCGTCGACAGTGTCGATATCAATCAGGCTGGCCTTAATGCCTGACATCGTGGGTACATTTTTTTGCCGTTCCAGTTTGTCCGGGTGGAGTGAAACCGCCCGGGCCACATGGCACTGGTCGCCATCCCAGCCGTCGACGTGTTGAACATCGAGGGTTTTGCGCAGCGCTTGCGACAGTTCCTGCCAGCGCGGTGCCTGGTGCCCGGTGTTGTTCCAGAAGGCTAATTGGCGCTCTCTGAAGGCCATGAAGAGCAAGGGCGTGTAATCGTTGAGCAACCTGGCGATGGCCTCGATGTCGATGTCCAGATGCACAACCGGCGTGGCCTGCGGATGCAGCGTCAGGAAGTGTTCGCCCTCCAGATAGTTGGCGTTGGCGGAGGTGAAGAACTGACGTACCAGCACTTGGGTCAGCGACTCAAATCGCGTGGGCATGGCCACGAGTGAACCATCGAACCATTGCCATTGAGGTGTGGCGAGCATCGTGTGTTCGGGGTCGATATCGCGTTCGGGATACAGCGCTTTGAGGCCCTGGCGCAGCATTTGAGAAGCGACTTCATCGACGGTAGGCCCCTGGCTCGTCTGATGAACGACCAGGCTTTTTTTCAACAGGACCGGTGGCTCGGTAGTGTGGGGATGTTCAATCATCGTCATTTTCCTTTTTGACGGTTCAGGCTTGGGTAAAGAACAGCGTGCGCGCCAGTTGCGGGCTGATTTCGCTGCGATAAATTGCGATCACTTGCGGGTTGGTCGTGGCCGAGCGCAGGTCGAATGCACCTGCCAGCAGCCGTTGTTCACGCAGTTTCAAATGCGCGGCGGTGAATGCGTCGGCCGGCGCATCCAGGCTGGTGTAGTGGAAGTGGGCATACCACAGTGTTTTCTGCGTGCGGCGCTCGCGAATTTCGTACTCTTGCAGGTAGTCCTTGCGCGGGCCCTTGAGGCGGCGTCGCTCGGCGCTGCTCACAATGTCGATTTCGTCCTTGCCCAACAGCCATTGGACGCGGGCCGCGGTAGGCGGTTGGTCTTTGGTCATTTCGATGCGTAGCCGGTTACCTTCGGCGTACAGTCGCTCGCGTGCCTCGGTCAGTTCCTTGGTCAAGGTTGACGCGGTATCCGCCGGGCCGTCGGTCATGTTCGAGCGCAGTACGGCTTGTTCCAGGGATCGAGCCGCCTGGCCAAGTTGATCGGCTTTGTGCTGGAACAACTCTTCGATTTCCACCGGGATACGGCCTGGTTTTTTCGCGCTCGTTTCGGTTTGGCGGATGAAGTTTTCCAGGTCATCGAGCATCGTCCGGCCTTGGGCGATTTGCTCGGCGAGTGCCGGTGGTGGAGCTTGCGGTCGGCGACGTCTGGCCGGTACCCGTTCGAGCCAGACACCGGGTGTTTTCTCGTGAAAGGTGGCGATGACCTTGCCGGTCATCGGTGCGCGCACTTCCAGCAGCACCGGCTCTCCGGGCGCCGAAGGACGAACTTCGCCAACGACCGTGCCGTTGAAACGAGTCTTGACTACGCGTTTGCGCGACGCCGGTGTCGGCCTCGAAGGCCCGGGACGGGGCTCCAGAGCCTGTTGCTCGCGCAACAACTGCACCAGATAGGCCTCGGCGTCCTGCTGGAATTCGCTGACTCGCGAGCGCAGATGCTTGAACGGTTGTTCCAGCACCGCGTCGTTGTGGCTGACCGTGAAGTCCTCGAACGACTGGTCGATTGTGGTGAACTGCTCGAGCATGCCATTGAGCGCCTCGATTCGTTCTTTCGCGATCCACGTGCTGCCTTCCAGCATCAGTTCCTGGGAGGTCTGGATTACCAGGTTGGTCGTGTCGAGCAGGCGTGTCAGTTCGTTTCGTGCTTCGGTCAGTGGGACAGTGTCACCTTCTTTGAGGCACACCTCGCGGGCCAGCGAGACCTGCAGCGCTTTGAGATCGTTAAGGGTGAAAGCAGGCAGTTTTGCCTTGTAGGTGCTGGCTATTTCGGTAGCACTTCTGCCCAGTCGACTCAGCGACAGGAAACGTGATTGCGCAAATTCGATTTTGCCGATTACGCCTTCGGTCAGGTCGACCATTTTTTGATAGGTCACACGGTCACCGGCGGTACCAGCCGTTTCTTCAGCCTCAAGCAGGGCCAAGGTCTCTCGCAGGGTTTGAGTGAACGCCGGGTTTTTTTCTTCGAGCCATACCTGGTTGAAAAACAGCTGAGTGCCCAACATTTCGGCCATGTCTTTGCGGTAACTGGAAACCGTGTCGAGCAGGTTCAACGAACTCAGCTGCTCGATTGGGGCGGCGTAGTCACTGGTGCGCTGATCGAGTTTTTCGAGAAATGTCTGCTGTAGCCCGGCTTTCGTTTTGTCGGTGGCCGCTTTCAACTGGTTGAAAGCGGCCGTCAGCTCTTTGCGTGCGCTTTCGCTTTGGTCGTTGAAGTCCTTCAACTGTTTCTTGAGTTCGGCGATGCGCTGACGGTTTTGCTGTTTCAACGCTTTGCGTCGACTCGATAAGCCACCGCCACGCAGGCGCAGACGCGTATCGACAAACCACTCGCCGCGCTGATTGCCAATCAGCGTAGGGCCTTTGACTGGGGACTCAGGCTTTGAAGCGATGATCGACACTTCACCGGTTTCCTCGATAGCCACCTCAAACCAACGCTCACCGACTTGCGCGTAAGAGCGGTTTTCAAGGCGATAAAGATGTTGCTGGACGCCCCCATCCTTACTGGGAGGAGTGAGATTCTCGGGTTTGGTGATCTTGAAGCGATCCAGGGTTTTGGTGAGGCTCAGGGCGGCATCCGTCAGCACCGAAAGACGATGCTCAGAGGAAGGAGACTCGCTGACGACATCGGGTAATTGAACAATCATTACAGGCGGCGCAATCGGTTTTTCCTCGGGCTCGATCGCGACCGTTGACGCGGGTTTTTCCTCGATTGCGCGGGTGGTCGAGTGGCGTGTGCTGGCGTGGTGGGCGAGCACCATGGCCAGGGTCAGCAGCAAGTCGGTGATCGCTGATTTCTGTTGCTGATGATCGCCGCTTTCACTGGCGTCCACGGTTTGTTGCAGATCATCCAGTACCTGCCAGATCCAGGCGGATGTGCCGAAGGTGCGACCGAGAAAGGGCAGTGCCGCATTGAGGATCTTCCAGGCTGCCTGCTTGAAAGTCGCCCAGCGATTTTCCGCGTTGGACACCGATTGCCGTTGTGCCAATTCGACTAATGCATTGACGTTGGCCTTGAACAGGTTGGCGAGGTAATCCGTAGCGAGGACTCGAGTGCCCAAGGTCAGCGGACCGCTCATTTGCAGCGAGGTCAGTGGGTCGGCCAGCAGTTGCGAAACACTCCAGACCGAAGGCAGGTCCCCGGTGAACACGTAGTCGGCGTAATTCGCGCGAACCTCGTCGGGCAGCCAGGCGAGCACGGATTCGCGCAGCTTTGGAGAATGCCGGATGGCATAGATCAGGTTGGCCGGCGTCGGGTATTGGCTCAAGGGCTGATCGAGCAGAGGCCGATAGAGCAGGCACGGTCCTTTGTCCATCTGCCGGGGCCCGATCACGAACATGTTGTTCACTTCATCCGTGGATGCTCCCGTATGCCAGGCGGGAGTGAATGCCAGCGGGCGAATGACGATTTCCTGTCCGTCGACCCAGCGTTTGGCGTCGAGGATCTGCACCACGGCTGCGACATAGCGATAGCCCAATTCGTCAATCCCACCTTGAGTGCGGATTTTTTGCTGCAAGGCCAACAGTGGCAGCTCGACGCATAAGTGACTGGTGAACAAATTCTGACGGCGCAGGCTTTCAAGGGGATCGTCGAGCAGTTTGCTTTTGATCAGCTTCGGATAGGTTTGCCCGATATCGACCTTGATGATCAACGCTTCCAGATAGCTGACCGTCAGCCACGCCGGCAGCACCGTAGCGCTGGTGCTGCGTATGGATTTATTGCCCAACGGCAGGGCGATCAGGTTTTGCAGCGCCAGATCGACCAGGCTCAAGGTGGTGCGCTCCGGCCCAACGGGCGGCGCAAAGCTGCCCCAGACCACGACGCTGTCGATCACGATCTCGATGTTTTCGAGCTGCAAATCTTTCGCCTCGGGATGCTCGGAAAGCATGGCATTGCGCAGTTGCTCCAGTGTGAATTCGCGGATCGGTTTGATACCGTCCTGGAAGGACTGCCCGGCGTTTTTATTCTGTACGCTCGCCAGATCCATCAGATGACGGCTGTAGGCGGTGAGATCGCCTGATGAAGCACTGGCCATCCAGTCTGGCAGTGCCTGCTCGACCAGGTTGAAGCGCGAAGGCGCCTGATTGTCCGATGGATCGAGCTCGTTCGTGGTGCGACTGATGTGGGGGGCGAGGTCGGGATTTGCCTCTTCGCGATTGTTTGCCAGCGCGGCAATCGAGTCCGCTTGCAGGGCGATCAGGGTGCACGCCAAATGGTCGAAAAAATTGCCCTCGGGTTCAATCAGGCGCCATTGCAAGGTGTTCCCGGGTAGTTCGCCATTGGTATACGCCTGCAAGGATTCGCCCAACTCCTGCAACGACTCGTAGGTCTGGAAGCCATGGGTGATGGTGTGGCTGACGATCAACGTGCGGGTGCCCAGGGTCCCGATCAGGACGGCCATGTCCAGGGTGTTGAGGTGGGTCGAGACACCCTCATTCTTGAAGTCCAGATCGATCAGGCAAGCGCGGGACCGAAAGCGGTCGTGCGTCTTGCGTGTGCTTTTGTCCGGGTAGGTGAACAGGTTGCGGGCCATCTCGCATTGCTCGTTCTCCCAGTTCGGGTTGGTTTCGATGTCCCACAATGCACGCAGCGAGTGGGACAACGTCTTCCAGCGCGGGGTCGAGGGGCTGGTGAGACGGTTCCAGTAGTCGACTTGTTGCTCTTGAAACGCATCGAACAGCAGTGGGGCCAACTCATTGAGCAAACGGCCGATGGCTTCGATGCTGACGGGCAACTGCACCGGTGTCGGCTCCAGTGGTTGCAGGGTGAGGTAATGCTCGCCCTCCAGGTAAATCATCGGTGTTTGCGCAATGCCGTGACGTACCAACGCATCGGTCAGTGATTCGAAGTGTCGTGGTCCGGCTACGACGCGCTGCTCGCGTAATGCCCAGGTCGGTGTGACCACCATCGCCAGGCGCGGATCGATAGACAGCTGCGGATATAGAGTTTTTAGCGCTGGTTGCAGCGCATGGGTGGCGACCTCCCTGATCGAGGGGCCGGCCACCAATTGGGTGAGCAGGGCGTCTTGATCGGCGGGGAGTTCCGGCAATTCGGGGGGGCTGGATACTTCAGTCATGGTCACATCCTTTGTGAGGCGGCACCGTTGAACGGTCGGTGCACGAACCACTGCAAGGTAGCGACGGGCGGGACGGCATTGGCGGTATATAAATATCGCGAGCAAAAAAAAGACCTGCGTAAACGCAGGTCCAGATGACGACGGGAGCGGGCGGGTGTCAGGTGCCGGACTTGATCTTGGTCCAGGCCCGGGTCCGTGCACGTTCAGCATCGCGAGGGAGCGGTTGCAGTGTGTAGAGCGTGCTCATCGCCGTGTCTGTCGGGTACAGGTTCGGGTTGTTGCGGATCGCCGGGTCGACCAGTTCCGTGGCGTCCTTGTTCGGGTTCGGGTAACCGACGAAGTCGCTGACCGGCGCGATCACCTGTGGTTGCAGCAGATAATTGATGAATGTGTAGGCGTCTTCGGTGTTTTTCGCACCCTTCGGTATCGCCAGCATGTCGAACCAGATTGGCGCGCCCTCTTTCGGCAGGCGCATGTCGACGACCACACCGTTTTTGGCTTCTTTGGCGCGGTTGGCCGCTTGCGAGAAGCTGCCGGAGTAACCGACCGCGACGCAGATGTCACCGTTGGCAATGTCGGCCATGTACTTGGACGAGTGGAAGTAAGTCACGTACGGCCGGATCTTCATCAACAGCGCTTCAGCCTTGTCGTAGTCCGCCGGCTTCTTGCTGTTGGGGTCCAGGCCGAGGTGCTGCAGGGCCAGCGGCAGGATCTCCGACGGCGAATCGAGCAGGGCGACGCCGCACTGCTTGAGCTTGCTGATGTTTTCTTCCTTGAAGATCAAATCCCAGCTGTCGACCGGCGCATCGGCGCCGAGGGCAGCCTTGACCTTGTCCGGGTTGAAGCCGATCAGGATGGTGCCGTACATATAGGGCACGGCGAATTTGTTGCCCGGATCGTTGGCCTCGATCAACTTCATCAGCTTGGGATCGAGGTGGTTCCAGTTCGGCAACTTGCTGCGGTCCAGCGGCTGGAACACCCCGGCTTCGATCTGCTTGGCGAGGAACACGTTGGACGGCACCACCACGTCGTAGCCGGAGTTGCCGGTCAACAACTTGGCCTCCAGCGCTTCGTTGGTGTCGAAAATGTCGTAGATCAGTTTGGTCTGGGTGTTCTGCGCCTTGAAGTCTTCCAGGGCTTTGGGGGTGATGTAGTCGAACCAGTTGTAGACGCGCAACGTTCGTTCTTCGGCGTGTGCTGCGCCGCTGAGCACCGTGGCGCACAGGGCTGGAACCATAAAACGCTTAAGACTTTTCATGCTTCTGCTTCCTCATCAAGCGCTTTCGAAACCTTCGAGAACGTTCACGGCATTGATGCCGATTTCTTCGACCGCATAACCGCCTTCCATCACGAACAGCGTCGGTACGCCAAGGCCCGCGATGCGCTTGCCCATGGCCAGGTAATCCGGGCTGTCGAGTTTGAATTGCGAGATCGGATCGTCCTTGAACGTGTCGACGCCCAGGGACACGACGACGATGTCGGCGCCGTAGCTTTCGATCTCTTTGCAGGCCTGTTCCAGCGCAGCGCTCCAGGTCTCCCAGCCAGAACCTGCGGCCAACGGATAGTTGAAGTTGAAGCCTTCGCCAGCGCCTTCGCCTAGCTCATCCTCGTAGCCGAGGAAGAACGGGAACTCGGCTTCCGGATGACCGTGGATCGAAGTGAACAGCACGTCGCTGCGCTCATAGAAAATCGATTGGGTGCCGTTGCCGTGGTGGTAGTCGACGTCGAGGATCGCGACCTTTTTGTGGCCCTGATCGAGGAAGGCTTGAGCGGCGATGGCGGCATTGTTGAGGTAGCAATAACCGCCCATCAAATCGGCTGCGGCATGATGTCCCGGTGGACGGCACAAGGCGAAGGCGGCACGGGCGCCGCGCTGGATTTCCGCTTGGGCGGTGAGCGCAACTTGCGCCGCGCTGTACGCCGCTTGCCAGGTGCCGGCGGTAATCGGCGCGCCGCCGTCGAAGCTGTAATAACCGAGCTCGCCGTGCAGGCTGGTGGGTTTGATGCGGCGCAGCGTGCGCGCGGGCCAGGTGTAAGGCAGCAAGTCACCGTCGGTGTTGAACTCGGTCCAACGGGCCCAGGCGCCTTTGAAGAAGTCGAGATAGTCGCGGCTGTGAATACGCTCGATCGGCCCGAGGCCGAAATCCTTCGGCGCTTCGACCCGGCCGAGGTTTTGTTTTTGCACTCGCGCCAGCACATGGTCGGCACGCGAAGGCATTTCGAAGCAGGGCTTGAGTTGCCCGTCTATCAATTCGCAACGGCCGTGGTGCAGGTGGTGATCGTCCGAGTAGATCGTCAGCATTTCTTGTTCTCCGCAGGCTGATTCGGTTGAACACAGTCTTGCGGCGCAGACGGATTTGGAGAACGGCAGGAAAGGCCAAAAGGGGATCGATATGGCCAATAAGTTTGACCGAAATTCGCCCCTTGATAGTGGCGGCGGTGGTTTCTGTAGGAGCAAAGTTTGCTCGCGATGGCATCGCCGCGTTACTGCAAGTGCAATGAGGTGTACGCATCGCGAGCAAGCTTTGCTCCTACAGGAATTGTGTCGACCTCAAGGCCGAAACTGACTGGGCGCCACACCACTCCACCGCACAAACGCATGCCGGAAACTCGCGGTCTCGCTAAAGCCCAGCGCCTCGGCAATCTGATAGATCGGCAGCTGATCTTCACAGAGCATTTGCTTGGCTTGCTCGAAGCGCAGTTCATCGAGCAATTCTTGATAGCTGCAACCCATATCCTTGAGGTGCCGACGCAACGTGCGCGCCGAACAATTCATCTGCTCGGCCAGGCCTTCCAGCCCGGGCGCTGCGTTCAATTGCGCACCGAGCAACTGCCGAATACGCCCCAGCCAAGCCTGGCGCCCTGTGAACTCAAGGTTCTGCTTGCGGCATCGCTCGGCCATGGTTTGATGGGTAATTGCGTCAGCAAGCGGCAACGTTTGATCGAGCCAGCGCCTGTCGAAGGCAAAGGCATTGTTCGGTGCGCCGAAGTGCAGCGGGCAATCGAAATGCTGCGCATAGCTCGCTTCGTAGTCGGGCGCGGCATGCTCGAAGCGTGCGCCGAGCAAGGGCAGGGGATGGCCGAGCAGATCGTCACAAGTGACTTTCAGCGATACCAGGCAGAACTCGGCATTGAACGTCGCCATGGACGGGCTTTCGCGGTAATCGGCGGCAGCGAACCAGACACGCTCGCCGTCATCCTCCAGGCTCAGTTCAAAAAGTGTTCCCAGCAGCGCCGGATAACGCATCGCCAGCCGCAAAGCGTCACCGAAGGTGGCACAGGTGAGCAGCGCGTAACCAAGGATGCCGTAGCAGGAAACGTGCATCCGCCGACCCAGTTCAAGGCCAATGTCGCGTTTGAGCGCGACGGCGTTGGCGCAGACCTGCATCTCTTGATTGGTGGTGATGCGCGTGTCGGCGCGGTTCAGATCCGCCGCACTGATGCCGCTGCCGGCCAGCAGCGCCTCGCTGGACAAGCCTTCGTCCTTGAAAGCGTTGAGCACCAGAGAGACAGCATTGAGCGTGGTGAGGTGGGAGTGAAGCATACGGGGCACCGGTCTTTGTTTGAACGGGACGGAGCAAGTAACGTGCCGTGATCGAAGCGCCCTCGCGTTGGCGAGGGCGCACTGACGTAACAACTATGGGTGACTCATTCGGTGCCGAAGAAAATATGCCTGGCCTGCTCCAGCCCGATCATGCTGCGGTAGTACGCGAGCCGTTGCGGGCCATTCAGGCCTGTGGCGGTGTCGGCGGCCGGTCCCATTTGTTGCTCTTGCGAGGTTTTAAGGCGCCCATAGAGAAACGACTTGGCTGGAACCCAGGAGGTGGAGTACAGGAAATGCGCATACCAGAGCACCTCCCGGGTTTTCGCATCAGTGAGCTTGTATTCATCCAGATACAGTGTCCTGCCGGTTTTCACGCGGCGCCGGGTGATGGTTTTCGCAATGCTCAGGGCCTTTTCGCCCACCAGCCATTTAATCCCCGCCGGGGTGGGTGGTTGTTCCTTGGTCATCCTCAGCATGTTGGTGGTGGCCTGCTCATAGAGACTATCCACCGCATCACTGAGGGCTTTATTGACCTGCGCCGCCGAATTTGTGGTGCTCTCGGTGACATTGCGGTCGGTCAATGCTTGATCAATTGCGCTACTGGCGTGCTCAAGCTCCATCGCATGCTGATGAAAGAGGTATTCGATCCCGCCAGGCGAGCGTCCTGGCTGCTTCAGTTGTTCGGCCATGCGCGTATTGAACGCTTCCAGTCCGTCGAGTAACGCCTGGCCCTTGTTGATGCTGATCTGCAAATCCGGCTTGGCGGGCTCGGTTGTGGGGCTCGTCAAACGTTCCACCCAGACGCCCGGGGTTTTCTCGTGGAAGGTGGCAATGACCTTGTCGGTGAGCGGTGACGTAATGTCCACCAGATCAGTCTCCAGGCCCTGCGCAGTGAGACGCGGCTGTCCAATGAGAACACCGTTGTAGCGTGTCCTGATGAACTTCCTCCTGGGCCTCGGCGGTTGCACGGGCAGCGTGGGCCTGGCGCGTAATGCATCCCTTTCTTCAATCAGCAGTACCAGATTCTGAGTCGCGCGGTTTTTGAACGCCTCAAGCTGTTGGCGCAGCTGTTTCATCGGCGACTCAAGGACGTGTGCGGCGTACGTACTCTTGAAATCCAGCAAGCGTTCGTCGATCACGCTGAACTGTTCAATCAGGTCGTTGAGGCTGTCGACGCGCTCGTCCAGACGCGCCACGCTGCGTTCGTCCAGCGTGTCGCGCAGCGCTCGCACGGCGATGTCGGCGGTGTCGACAATCCGGTCAATGACCGACCAGGCTTGGGCTTGCGTCGCGATGGTACTTTCGGAGAGGCACAGATTGCGTGCGATCGTCACTTGGAGGGTCTTGAGGTCATCGAGCGAGTAGGCGGGCAACCGTTCGCGAGTCTGCTGCATCAGTCGCAGTCCTTCACTTCCCAGCGGCTTGAGTTCCGTGAATCGCGATTGAATGCTCTCCAGGCGCGCGATCATGTCCTGGGTCATTTCGCTCATTTGCCTTGCATCTTCGATTTGGCGCTCCTGTGGCGCTTCGGCTTGGCGTTCGATATGGCTTAACACAGAGCGCAATTTTGGACTGAAGGTGATGAGCTTTTCCCTAATGCCGGCACGGATAAGTTCCAGCTGGGCGCCAAGGTACCCCAGCGCCTTCTGCTGGAAGTCCGCGGTGGGCGAAAACACATGCAACGTTATGAGGTCTCGAAGAGCGACTGCGTAATCGCCTTGCTGAGCCTCCAGCTTCTCAAGGTAGAGTTGGCGCTTGGCTTGAGCGGTCTGTGCGCTTGCGCTGCCGATCGCTTGGTGAGCCTGCTGCAGTTCGTTCTGCGCAGCTTTCTTGCGGTTTTCAAACGCCGTCAGTTTGGTGCGCAGTTCAACGGCCTTGAGCATGGCTTGAGCCTTGGCTATTTTCTCCAGGCTCTTTGGTCCGCCGCCTCGCAGACGCAGGCGCGTGTCGATGAACCATTCGCCTTTAAGGTTATGGGTCAAGACCGGGCCGGTGCGATCAGTCTGTTTGGGGTCGATGATCATGACGGTGCCTTCGTCATCGACCGAAACCTCGAACCAATTCGCACCGACCGGCGCGTACCATTTTTTGTTGAGACCATAGAGATGCCGATGAGTACCTTCCTTGGTATTGACGGTGCCGAGGTCTTCGGGGCGAGTGATTTTGAAGCGTTCCAGAGCGGTTGCCAGACTGCCGGGCGTTCGATTTACAGCGCCACTGATGTTCAGGGTTTGCTGGATGTTGGGTGCCTCACTGCCAGTGGTTTTGGCGAGTTGTTTGATGCTGACTGGTTTCGCTGCCGATTCTTTTGTGAGGGGTGGTTCAGCCGTGGGAGCGAGGTTTGTCAGATGCTTGCCCGATGTGCTTCGGGTGGCGATATGGAGCGTGATCGCCATGCCGAGGTTGAGCAACAGATCGGTCAGTGCCGCCCATTGTTCAGGCTTGTCGTTTTTTTCCTGCGCATCATGCAGCTGTTGAAGCTGGTCCATGATCTGCCAGATCCAGGCCGAGATTGCGACCGTACGCCCCAAAAAAGGCAGCACCGTGTTGAAAAGCGTCCAACCAGACTGCCTGAAGCTGGCCCAGCGGTTTTCGGCATTCGAAACTGACTCGCGATCAGCGAGCTCAACCAATGCATTCGTGTTGGACTTGAACAGGGCGGCGTGCAGATCGCCCTCCAATGCTTTTTTCCCCAGCATCATCGGTCCGGTCATCGTGATGAGCTTCACCGAATCGACCAGAAATTCGGAAACGACCCACGGCGCAAGCGACTCACCCTGGAAAACGTAGTTGGCGTAGTCGCTGCGCGCGCTGTCCGGCAACCAGGCCAGCACGGATTCACGCAAGCTGGCGGATTGCTGGATGGCATACAGCAAATTGGTGGGCGAGGGGTATTGAGTCAATGGCTCGTCAAGCATCGGTCGATACAACAGGCATGGGCCGGCGCTCGGGTCCTGCGGGCCGATTACGAACATGTTGGCGACCACATCCTCGGAGCCATCCCTTCGACGCATGGGAACAAAGGCCAGCGGGCGAATGACGATGGTTTGCCCTTCAACGACACGGTTACCCACATCGGGCTCCATCACGGCCACGACATAGCGGTAGCCGCGTGCGTCGATGCCAGCCTGTTTGCGAATGTGGCATTGCAAGGCAAGCATCGGTAACTGAATTCGCAGGTGTTGGGTAAACAGGGCTTGCCGGCGCGTGGACTCCTTTGGATCTTCGAGCAGTGTGCTTTTTATCAGTGCCGGATAGGTTTTGCCGATATCGGCCTCGGTGATGAGGTCTTCGACATACTTCACGGTCAGCCACTCTGGGAGGGTTTTGCCTCTGGTCGATTGAAGGGTCTTGTTTCCAGTGGGCAGTGCAATCAGGTTCTGCAGGGCGAGATCGGCGATGCTGAATGTGTAGCTGTCGATCTTGCCCGGAACGACGAAGGTTCCCCAGATGACAGGGCTCTGGACGCGTATCTCGATCATGGCCAGATCAAGCTCGAAATCCGTCTCCTGCTTTACCGTGACGGCATGCGCTACGGTTTTTTTCATATGCAGTGCGTTGAGCTCGTTCAGTGCGTACTGCTTGATTGGAAGTATGCCGTCCAGATAGGACTTGCCGGCATTCTGACTGTGCAGCGCCGCCAGGTCTTTCAAGTGTCGTGAAAAGTTATTCAGATCCGGCAGTGGTGCCGAACTCAACCAGTCGGGCAATGAGTCTTTGAACCATTCAATACCAGGGCCTGGTTTTGTGCTGGTCTCGACGGTTTCGGGTGCGGGTGGCGGTGCGGTCAGCGGCTTACCCGGATTGGCATGCCCAAGACCGGAAAAATCAAGGGCGCCAATGACATCGATCTGCATCGAGATCAACGCGCAAGCCTGGTAATCAAAGAAATTGTCGTTGGGCTCTATCAGCCGCCACTGTATTTCCTGATGGGGTACGGAGATGCTCAGGTGATCCGGGAGTGTTTGGCCAAATTTTTCCAGGGAATCGAATTTTTCATAGCCCTTGAGCAGCGAATGGGTAAGGACGATGGTGCGCTCCTCATGCGTGCCGACCAGCATCGCTATCGACACCTCGCTCAGGTGTGTCACTTTCTCTCCATCGACCAGGTCGATGCCCACCAGATAAGCTTTGCTTTGATAGGCATCGTCCAGTTTTCGGCTCGCCAGGTCCGGGGAGCGGAACAGGTTGCGCGCCATGCTGCAATCATCGTCATCCCAGCCCTGGACTTTGTCGACATTCCAGAAGTTGCGCAGGGTGCTTGAGAGTTCATGCCAGCGCGGACCGTCGCTGCCATTGACCGTGTTCCAGAATGCCAGCTGTTGCTCCTGAAAAGCCGAGAGCATCAGCGGGGCGAGCAGATTGATGAGTTTGGCGATTTCGTCGATCCGCACCGGCAAATGGATGGCGAGTTCAGTGATCGGTTGTTGGACCAGAAAGTGTTCGCCCTCGATGTAAAGGGCTGGAATGGCGGACACCGTTTGATCGGCGAGGATTTCCGTCAACGCCTGATATCGGGTGGGGCCGGCCACGATTTCATCGTCGACGATTTTCCACGTTGGCGTGCCGAGCATGGTAATGGCGGGGTCGATATCCAGCGCCGGATACAGTGTTTGCAAATGCTGGCGTAGAAGGACGGCCGAAACTTCCCTCAGGTCGGGACCGACGCTGAGTTGAGTGATCAAAGCCTCGGTCGGTGCGGGAATTTGCGGTGTGAAGGGTAAGGCTGGTGTGCTCATGGTGCATCCCTGCATTTCAAAAATGATGGAGTTGCCCGAGAACAAGCCTCGGGTCACTCCATGCTAGGGAGGCATCAATCAGCAGAGGTGGTAGTTATTTATACGCCAGGAGTTTTTTGAGCTGGCGATTCAGCTCAATTCGCCGCACAGGTCGAGCTCGACCAGGCGCCGCACCTCGGCGGTTGCCAGCCCTGCACCCAGCAGCGCCTGCAACTTGCCGAACGCCGCTTCGCGGGTCATGCCGCCGCCCGACAGCACGCCGACGCCACGCAGGCGACTGCCAGCCTCGTAGACATCCAGTTCAACGCCGCCTTCGTGGCATTGCGTGACAGCGACCACCACCACACCGTTGTCTCGCGCACGACTGAGGCTGGCAAGAAACTCGGGGTTATCGCTCGGGCCGGTGCCACTGCCATAACACTCCAGCACCAGACCCTGAATGCCGCCGTCGAGCAGGCCATCAACGATTGCGGCACTTATACCTGGAAACAGCGGCAGCACGGCGACATTCGCCAATTGTTTAGGTTGGTTGTAATTCAGTTGCGTTGGAATCGAAGTCGCCTTCACGCCACCGCCCTGACGCTCCAGACGCTTGAACGGATGCCGACCGAAGCTGCGTACCTTCGCGCAACGGGTCGGGTCCAGCAGTTCGCCGTGGAAGTACAAATGCACACCCGGCGCCAGGCCTTGGCCCAAGGCAACCAGCGCACCACCGAGGTTCTCCCAGGCATCGCTGTCAGTCACGCCGGCCGGCAGCATCGAACCGGTAAAACACACGCGGGCATGCAGCTCCAACAGCTGAAAACTCATCGCTGCCGCGCTGTAGGCGAGGGTGTCGGTGCCATGCAGGATCAGCACGCTATCGCAGCCCTGCGCATCCACCGCATCGACCACCGCTTCGCGCAGTTGCTGCCAGTACGTCGGGGTCATGTTGGCGCTGTCGATCAGCGGCGACATCTCACGAAAGCGCCATTGCGGCACCACCAACTCAGGCTGGCTGTGCAGGTACTCGCGCATCCGCGCTTCGAAACCGGACGCGGGAGCCAGGCCATTGGCGCTGGCCTGCATGCCGATGGTGCCACCGGTGTAGAGCACCATGACGTGCTGGGCGGCAGGGTAGGTCGAGGAATTCATGGAGGTTCTCCGGAACTATGAGTTCCTGTGGGAGCGAGCTTGCTCGCGATAGCGGTAGGACAGACATCGCTATGTTGCCTGACAGTGCGCTATCGCGAGCAAGCTCGCTCCCACAGTTTTTCGCACTTTAACTGACAGGCGCGGAGGATGCGCCTGTCGTTTACCGATCAGCGTTGCGCTGCGGTCACACCGTGCAACCCAGGGTGCGCCAGAGGCGCGGCTGGCGGGTTCGCCGGCCAGGCCTGGCGATCCAGATCCAGGTCCGGGAACTTGGCGGAGTCGAACACCGGCGTCTTGATCCCGGCGGCGCGCTGGTCATCGTAGTCGCGCAGGATGCGCATGCCGACCTTGAACAGCAGGAACAGCGCGATCAGGTTGACGAACGCGAGCAGGGTCATGGTGATGTCGGCGAAGGCAAACACGGTGCCGAGGTTCTCGATAGCGCCCCAGAAAATCAACACCAGTACCAGCGCGCGATAGCCCATCAACGCCTTGCGGTTTTCACCGATCAAAAAGCGCAGGTTGCTCTCGCCCAGGTAGTAGTTGTAGAGAATCGAGGTGAACACGAACAACGCCAGCGCCACGGAAATGAACATCCGGCCCCAGTCACCGACCACGGCGGCCAGCGAGTTCTGGGTCAGGGCAATGCCATCGCCTTCGAAGCCCGGAGTGTAAAAACCCGAGAGCAGAATCAGCAATGCGGTGCAGGTGCAAATCACGAAGGTGTCGAGGAACACGCTGAACGCCTGCACAACACCTTGTGCCACCGGGTGCTCGACCGACGCCACGGCCGCCACGTTCGGCGCACTGCCCAGGCCCGCCTCGTTGGCGAACACGCCACGCTTCACACCCATGACAATGGCGCTGCCGATCAGACCGCCGAAGGCCTGGTCGAGACCGAAGGCGCTCTTGACGATGGTCATCAGCATGCCCGGCACCTGATCGAATTGCAGCACGATCACGTAGATCGTCACGCCGATGTACACCAGGGTTTTTACCGGCACCAACAGGTCAGCAACCTTGGCGATGCGCTTGATCCCGCCGACGAACACCAGGCCCAACAGCACGGCCAGGCCGATGCCGGTGTAGGTCGTGTCCAGACCGAACGCGTTGTTCAACGAGTGGGTCACGGCGTGGGCTTGCAGGCCGTTGAAGGCGAACCCGAAAGTCACCAGCAACAGGAACGCCATGAGCATCCCCAACCAGCGTTTTTGCAAACCGTGCTGGATGTAATAGGACGGGCCGCCACGGAACTGGCCTTCGGAATCGCAGCGTTTGTAGAGCTGGCCGAGGGAGCATTCGAAGAAGCTGCTGGACATGCCGACCAGCGCGGTCACCCACATCCAGAACACCGCACCGGGCCCGCCGAGGGTCACGGCAATGCCGACACCGGCAATGTTGCCCGCACCGACGCGGCCGGCGAGGCTGAGCATCAACGCCTGGAACGAACTGAGTTGCCCGGCGCTGCTTTTGAGGCTGTCGCGGAACACCGCGAACATGTGGAAGAAGTGACGCAATTGAACGAAACGCGAGCGGATCGTGAAGTAGCTACCGAGCCCGACAATGAGCACGATCAGTACTTTCCCTGAGAGGAAGTCGTTAATGACTTCGAGCATGGATTATTCCTCGCTGTTTTTTGTGTAGGCAAATGCACGCCGGAACAGACACATCGCGTTACACCCGTTGGCACACGGCGCAACAGGCGAGGCGAAGAGTTCGTCCCGGTTTCATATCGCGGGTTTGTTATTAGTTCGGGTTTCGCATGGGTTGAGGTCTCGCTACCGACGACCGCTCATGCGAAGAGGGGCGGCACTATACCGATGCTTTCATGTGGGAGCGAGCTTGCTCGTGATGGCCGTACAAACATTCGGATGCTTTTGCGTTACCAAGAGCCATAAGGGATCCCGAATTTTTCTATGTACGCTTGGGACTCCGGCGACAAAGGCAATGCATATCGGCCTTCATTTTTTCCCTGAGACGGTCCTTTTTTGTTGATGGTGCCCTCTACTCGAGCAATTTCAACGGACTTCAAACAGGGCCCGCCCAACCAGACCTTGGCGATTCCACCGGGCGCCAAGCCAATACCAATATCGTTGCGGTAGTCGGTGATCCACTTGGCATCCGCTCTGCAAAAGGCCTTTTTCGGCGTGCGCATGATTTCCCGAGCGGACTCAGAAATGACGATGTAGGCCTCATAGGTTTGCGGTTCGGCCAGGGATTGCCAGCGCACGTAAATCAGGCGGGGTAAGTCGGCGCCAGTGACGTCCCGACCAGCCCCTCTACCGGGGCTTTTGGGCCAGCCTGCGGGTTTGCCTTTATTATCGCTGGGCGTGAATACCGATGCGATACCGGAACCAGCCCGACGAAAGAGGCGCTCGCGAACATCGACCACGTCCGCTGTTTCAATCCAGACTTCCATATAGTCCGGGGCTCCAAAGCCCAATGACCACGTTTCGTCGTAACTTGATTGCGCGTGGGTTTGTGCGCTGCCAGTAAAAACCAAACCGAAAAGCAGCCCAGCACATCGATTGATTGAGTGGGGCGATTTGATCGACGAGACATCGGACTTTTCGTTACCAAGAGCCATAGGGAATCCCGAATTTTTCTACGTAGGCCTTGGATATCTCGGACAAGGGCCGATGCTTGCCACCGGACTTACCTCCATATGGGCCTTTCGGATTGATCCTCCCTTCCACCCGTGCAATTTCAACCGAATTCAAGCAGGTTCCGCCCAACCAGACTTTGGCGATGCCTCCGGGCGCCAGGCCAATACCGATATCGTCGCGGTAGTCGGTGATCCACTTGGCATCCGCCGTGCAAAAGGCCTTTTCCGGTTTGCGCATGATTTCCCGAGCGGACTCAGGAATGACGATGTAGGCCTCATAGGTTTGCGGTTCGGCCAAGGATTGCCAGCGCACGTAGATCAGGCGGGGTAGACCAACCTGTCGGATGTAATGACCAGCGCCACTGCCGGGATTTTCGGGCCAGCCAGCAGGTTTCCCTTTGTTGTTGCGGGGAGTTTGGACTGAGGCAACGCCGGCTACAGCTGTTCGTAGAAGTCGTTCGTGAATATCCATGACGTCCGCCGTTTCAATCCAGACTTCCATGTAGTCCGGCGCACCAAAGCCCAGAAACCATTCTTCACGGTTGGACGATTGGGCGGCACTTTGTGCACAACCCGATAACAACAATCCGAAAAGCAGCCCCGTACATCGTTTGATTAAGCGGGATGATTTGATTATCGAGACAGTGGGCTTTTCATTACCAAGAGCCATAGGGAATCCCGAATTTTTCTATATAGGCCTTGGATGTCTCAGTCAGGGGCCGATGCTTGCCACCTGACTTACCTCCATATGGGCCTTTCGGATAAATTTTTCCGTCTACCCTGACAATCTCGATTGAGTTCAGGCAGGCACCACGAAGCCAGACCTTTGCAATGCCGCCCGGAGCCAAGCCAATGGCGATTTTGCTACGGAACTCCGTAATCCACTTGCCGTCCGCTTCGCAGAAAACTTTCTGTGGTTCGCGCATGATTTCCCGAGCGGACTCGGGAATGACGATGTAGGCCTCATAGGTTTGCGGTTCAGCCAACGATTGCCAGCGCACATAGATCAGTCGGGGTAGATCAACCTGTCTGATGTAATGACCAGCGCCGCTGCCGGGATTCTCGGGCCAGCCAGCAGGTTTCCCTTTGTTGTTGCCGGGGGTTTGGACTGATGCGATGCCGGCTACAGCTGTTCGTAAAAGTTGTTCGTGGATATCCACGATATCCGCTGTTTCAATCAAGACTTCCATATAGGCTGGCGCCCCAAAACCCAGAAACCATCCTTTATGGTCGGACGATTGGGCGGTGCTTTGCGCGCAACCCGATAACAACAATCCGAAAAGCAGAACTGCCATTTTTTTATTGTGCCGAATCGTCAAATCCTTACCCCTCCATCGCTGGTGGGCTTGTAACCCCAGCGAATGAAACGCCCTTCAGCCATTTATTGGTTTTCTGTCTGCAAGCGCCCTAAGCGTGGCTTGTTGTCATGAGCGAAATGCCCACCGACTCAGCATTGAATTGTGCTTGCGAAAAGTATTGAGGAAGCGAGGCAGTTAAGACCCGAGAGAGCAAATCAGATGCGTCCTACGTGTGAGGCGGAAACAGGGAAGTAGCATTGATGATGTGGGAGGCCTGCTGTGGTGTAGCGCTGTGACGAGAAAAACCCCGATGGGGCGGGAACGCGCCAGTCGGGGTTGTTTACTTGCTTTGTGAATTAGCTGGATCGACGTTGTTGTCTGGCGAGTATCGCCGCCATATCCGGCTCATCCAAATGATCAAGCGCTCGCTCAACCAACAGATGCACCCCGTCAGCCATGCGGCTGAGCGCCAAGGCTACAGAGCGGCGTGAGCCGTCCACATCGTCGGCTAGGTCGGCAGCGATGGCGCTGATGGACAGCAGGTCTTCTGAAGCATTAGCCAAGAGTGCTTCGGTGTTTATGTCTGGGCAGACGCTGAAGAGTTGGCCGCTGCGTTTAGGTGGTGTCTGGTTAGGTGGGATGAGATGGTGATCTAGGGCGCGTTCGGCGGCTTCGTGGAGCTTCTTGGAGTCCAGGGATTCGTAGGGCGAGGTGGCCGGATTTTCCGGCGGGTTAGGCGTTGGCTTAATCATTGATGTATCCCGATATGTGTAGATGAGGGACTGACACCTTTTCGCTTGCATTCGAATGATGGTGGCAGCCGTACGCAGGTGTGCAAGACCGGGCATATCGGACCCCGGCAGACCCCAAAGGGACCTCCCACGCACAGCCGCCATATAGCATCCAAAAAAGCATTTAACGCTTCATGGGTCACAAGGCATTTGCGCGGCGATATGTACCGGACTTGCACGTCCTTGTCACCGTTTTTTGCAGTGACGAACAGAGGTTAACTGCGGATGGGGACCGTGCCTAGTTCATGGATGGCTTTAATTTTTGAAGGAAATGTCTGAGAGGAAGGAAGGTAAAAGGTGCGAGATCGCACTCCACTTAAACACTTTTTTGCGTTACCCCTCACCCGGTAAAAAACCGTATTTGACCGTCATGTTCTGTAACCATGATCGGAGAAAAAATTACTTCCGCTCGGCTTATGTGCTGGGCTGCTACTCTGAATCTCAACTGAGGATTCACGATGAAAAATTCAGATCTACTTCCTTCTTTGTTGTTCAAGATCAATGAAAACCAACTCGCTCTTGAAGCCGCCATTTTGGAGCTTACCAACTGGGCCGAAAAGAAAGGATCTCCTGACGTGGCTGAAAACGTGCGTGGCGCTTTAAGTGCCCTCGACAAGAATGAGGAATTCATCAAGATGACGCTAGCGATGATCATGTTTCCCGAGTGATCTAATCCACCTGAAGCAATTATTTGAAATTTTCTTTAGATGGCGTACCCAATTCCGTGTCGATACCTAAATCGCCGTTTCCGCAGAGCGTTTAGTCAATGACTTGGTAGTCATCACCGTCAAAAATAGGTCCATCTTCTTCTAACGCAACTCGATAGTGGCGTTCTCATTTGAAGTCGCTACACTGCGCCGGCCGTTCATTTTTCTCTTGAGGCTTGCGCATGAAATTTCGTTTTCTGCTGTGGATGCTGGGTTTGTTGATGGGCAAGGCCAGCCGGACCAATCCTGCGTTCCAGCAGCAATTGGGTGACAAGGAGTTGGTGTTTCAGCTGCAAACCCTGGACGGGAAAGTGGCGCGGCATTTCCGCGTGAAGGATCAGCGCATCACCAGCAAGGCCGGGGTGATTGCCGAGCCTGCGTTTGCCATCGCCTTTAAAGATGCCGCGTACGGCTTTGCCACGATGCAGGCGAAGAACAAGCAGTTGGCATTCATGACCGGGATTCAGGACAAGTCGATTCAGATCAAGGGTAACCCGGCGCTGGTGATCTGGTTCCAGGGGTTGACCAAGTATTTGAAGCCGAAGAAGGCCAAGCCCAAGGCTTGATGCCTTTCAGGCAGCCTGCAGCATCTTTCGCGAGCCTCTTCAGTCATCCGATTCAAGAGGCTCCCGGCTGTCGAGGGGTTGGGCTCTGTATGTCTTGTAGATCTGCTGGACTTCCGGGTTATCCAGGCTTTCGTACGTGATGTCTTCCTTGTCCAGACCGTCGAGGCCTTTGATGCCGCTGATGGTCTCTGGCCACTCGTCACGACTGGATATGTTGACCATGAACGGTTTCAGGTAAGTGTCGAGATGTCTTTCGCGTGGCTCTCGGATCTCATCGCTAAGTGCCCGCAAGTAGCCATCCTTGCTAGTCTTTGACCAGTCGATGGCGAATTTGGCCCGATAGCAGAGCTCCATGAAGACTAACAGGATCGTGCGGCCGTTGCCGTCCAGGAAAGGGTGTGCGAAAGCCAGTTGGCCCATTACCCCGCCAGGATGATCTCTGAAACGTTTTTTGTCTTTTGCCAGCTCAAGCGCATATTCGACAGCCATCTTGATGGAGTTCGGGTGCTCGAAGACAGTGTGTCGAGGATTGTCGTGTGAGCCCTTGAATACTGCCAGGTGAGGTACAAGTTCGTTCCGGTCTATTCCAGCCCAGGGATAAAAGCCGGAGAACAGGATTTCGTGGACCTTGAGTACGGACTTATAGTCGATTGGCCTTTTCTTGGCCAAATAGGAAAGAGCATCTTCGATGCTCAATTCGAACGAAAGATGTTCTGACTCTTTTACTTCGATGGGGTCTTTGAGCTGTAGAGAATTTTGTAGATATCCAGCCGTTTCGAAGTCGCCGAACGGATCGAAAGTCATGCGCTACGTTTCTTTGAGCGCCTTTCCTGAAGGTAGCGGCCTTGGAGTACGAGAGTCTCAGACTTGCTCAGAACGCCTTTCTTTTTGAGATTGACGAGTAACTGTTCAACGCCATCCAGTTCAACAAGATCCCCGGCCATACGCGTAATGATCACGGCCATACGGCTCATGCCATCAGCATCAGCAGTAATTTTGTGATCTTTAGCAAGCTTGCGCACTTGGCTTGCAACACTGACAGCAGCTGTTTGGGTCATCGAAAAGCCCTCTGTTTGCAGTCAAATCATAGCAGCGCGCTTGTTTTTTGTCAGACCGAGGCTGGGTTCATCGCGAGCAAGCTCGCTCCCACAAGTTTCAGCTGACCTTTGTGGGAACGAGCTGCTCGCGATTGCTTTTATGCCTGGGAAAATTGCGAGGCGAGTTCGCGCAGCAGCACTTCGGCTTCGAGGACTTTGCTGACCACGTCGTTGGCTTTGTCGCGGGTCAGGCCCAGGCGTTCGAGCAGGGCGTCGGGGATGTCTTCGTCGGGGCCGGAGCCGATGCCACGGCTGCGCAGCAGGCGCACTGACAGGCACACCAGGTTCGGGTATTCGGCGGAAGGGCCGTCGTAGGCCGGGTCGTGCTGGAAGCGCAGCGCGGTGGCCAGTTCATCGGGCATGTCCCAGTAGCGCATCAGCCACGAGCCGATCTGTTCGCGGCTGATGCCCAGCAGGTGTTGCTCAATGTAGCTGTGGCACAGGTGCGGGTTGACCTCCAGGTGACGACAGATCAGCGAGAAGTGCGGCGGGAACACGTGAGCCAGCAGCAGGTAGCCGAAGTTGTGCAGCAGGCCGGCAAGGTAAGTCAGGCCGGCTTCCGGGCGCTGGGTGCGCGGCATGGCGCGGGTCAGGCCTTCGATGACGGCAGCGGTGTAGATCGATTGCTGCCAGTACGGCGTGCTGTGCTGCGGGTGGTCTTTGGGCAGGCTGAGGGTTTTGCCCAGGGCCAGGCCCAGCGCCAGGTTGATCACCAGGTCGAAGCCCAGCACCCGCACGATGGCGTCTTCCACCGAACGAATCTTGCCCGGCGAGGCGTAGTACGGCGATGCCGCCCAGCTCACCACTTGCGCAGCCAGCGCCGGATCGGTTTCGACCACGCCGGTGATGTCGTCGATGGTGGCGTTGGGGTCGACGCGCAGCTTGATGATCTTCTGCGCGGTTTCGGCCAGCGGCGGAATTTCGATGGTCGCTTCCAGGCGTTGCTGGATGCGCCGCGCGGTGAACGCTTGAACGGCCTGGGTGATTTCCTCGCGGTCATCGTCAGGGCGGTCGAGGTTCGGGCGGATGCTGCTCAGGTTTTCACCGAAGTTGGCGGCGCTGGCCTTGTTCAGCATGGACTTGAAGGCTTCGCTGGTAATTTCCAGCAGCACGCCCGGCTCGCCCGAGTTGACCAGCACTTTGGGCTCGCGCAGCAGGCTTTCTTCATACAGGCACGGCGAGCTGGTCAGCGACGGTAGACCGGGCAGCAGGCTCAGGTTGTGCTTGCCGAGCATCTTTTCCAGGCGCTCGGTTGGCACCGCGGTGAGACGGCGGCCAGTGAGTTCGGTAAGACGGTTGAGGTCGAGCAACTGGCTCTGCGGGAACAGCACCATGAGCGCGCCGACGGCGTCATCGAGCAGTACGGCCTGGACCTTGCGCGCCGGGTTCAAGCCGTGATGATCCAGGACCTCTTCGTAGGCGATGCCCAGTTTGCCCAGCAGCAGCCGAATAACCGACGGAGCGTGCGGGGAGGCGGGTGCGAGGGCAACTTCGGTCATGGTTCTGTATCCGTTCTAAAACAATTGCAGGAGTATAACCAGCTTGCTCAAGCCGAGTGTCCAGAAACTGCGACGGTGCTCACACTTGGCCGTATTGCTGCCCGTGGCGCAGCCAGCGGTCGAGTAATGGGCTGACGTGGTCCGGCCAACGTTCCAGCAAAGCTTGAGCAGCGTCACGCACGGCGGGTAGCAGGTCGGCGTCGCGCATCAGGTCGGCGACCTTGAATTGAAGCAGACCCGTTTGCCGCGTGCCGAGCATTTCGCCGGGGCCGCGTAGTTCGAGATCTTTTTCGGCGATGACGAAGCCGTCGTTGGTTTCGCGCATGATGCCCAGGCGCTGACGGCCGATCTGCGACAGCGGCGGATGGTAGAGCAGCACGCAATGGCTGGCCGCGCTGCCCCGGCCGACGCGGCCGCGCAATTGGTGCAGTTGCGCCAGGCCCAGGCGTTCGGGGTTTTCGATGATCATCAGGCTGGCGTTGGGCACGTCCACGCCCACTTCAATCACCGTGGTGGCGACCAGCAGTTGCAGGTTGCCGGCCTTGAACTCGGCCATCACCGCAGCCTTTTCGACGGGCTTCATGCGGCCATGGATCAGCCCGACTTTCAACTCGCCAAGGGCGGCGGTGAGGTCTTCATAAGTGGTTTCCGCTGCCTGGCAGGTCAGCTCTTCCGACTCTTCAATCAGCGTGCACACCCAATACGCCTGACGCCCTTCGGCACAGGCGCTGCGCACCCGTTCGATGACTTCGACGCGCCGGGTGTCGGTGATCAGCACGGTGTTGACCGGGGTTCGGCCGGGCGGCAATTCGTCGAGGATCGAGGTGTCGAGATCGGCGTAGGCGCTCATGGCCAGCGTGCGCGGGATCGGCGTGGCGGTCATGATCAATTGGTGCGGACACATGCGTCCGCCGACGCCTTTCTGCCGCAACGCCAGCCGCTGCTGCACGCCGAAGCGGTGCTGTTCGTCGATGATCACCAGCGCCAGGTTCTTGAACTGCACTTCGTCCTGGAACAGCGCGTGAGTGCCGACCACCATCGGCGTGCCGCTGGCGATTTGCTCCAGCGCGGCCACGCGGTTTTTGCCCTTGAGCTTGCCGGCCAGCCACGCGACTTCAATGCCCAGCGGTTCGAGCCAACGCTTGAAGGTGATGAAGTGCTGTTCGGCGAGAATTTCGGTGGGCGCCATCAACGCGACCTGATAACCGGCTTCCAGCGCTTGCAGTGCGGCGAGGGCGGCGACCACGGTTTTGCCCGCGCCGACGTCGCCCTGAATCAGCCGCAGCATGGGCTCGCGCTGGCTGAGGTCGTAGGCGATTTCATTGCCGACCCGTTGCTGGGCGCCGGTCGGGTTGAAGCCGAGATTGGCCAGGTACTTGGCCGGCAGTTGCGTGGCTTTGGGCATGGCCGGCGCGCGCAACGAACGCATGCTTTCGCGCAGGCGTTGTTGCGACAGTTGATGGGTCAGCAGTTCTTCGAAGGCCAGGCGATGCTGGGCCCAGTGATGACCGAGGGCGAGTTCGTCGACATCGGCATCGGCTGGCGGGTTGTGCAGGTAGCGGATCGCATCGGCCAGCGGCGCGAGTTGATAGTCGCGGGCCAGTTCGGTCGGCAGCCAGTCGGGCAGGCTGCTCGGGCCGAGCAAGGTCAGGGTCTGCATGCACAGTTGGCGCAAGCGCTGTTGCGTCAGGCCTTCAGTGAGCGGATACACAGGCGTCAGGGTTTCATCCACGGGCGGGGGTTCGTCGCCGGTGATGGCGCGGTATTCCGGGTGGTAGATTTCCAACCCCGAAGCGCCGGGTCGTGCTTCGCCGTAGCAGCGGACTCGCGTACCGCGTTTAAGGCCTTCTTTCTGTGCGTTGCTGAAATGGTAGAAGCGCAGACTGAGTCCACCGGTACCGTCTTGCAGGCGTACAACCAAACTGCGGCGACGGCCCATGACCACGTCGGCGCCGCTGACGGTGCCTTCGACCACGGCGTCTTGCCCTGGACGCAGTGCACCGATCGGCACGACGCGAGTGCGGTCCTGATAGCGCAGGGGCAGGTGAAACAGTACGTCCTGGAGATTTTCCAGGCCGACCTTGGCCAGTTTCTCGGCCATGGCTTCGCCGACACCCTTGAGTGCCGTCACCGACACTTGCGACAACTCGGTCATGGCGTTGGCTTAACCGGCCGTTACCGGTGCGGCGGGCTTAGCCACCGAGCACAGGCGAATGGAGTCAGCGAGAATTTCGATGGCCTTCGGACGCGGGAAACTCGCACGCCAGGCGATGGCCACGGTGCGATAAGGAACCGGTGCCGACAGCGGACGAACTTCGATCACGCCAGGGGCGTAGTGATGGCTGTCGACCGCCGACAGCGGCAGGATCGAAATGCCCAGGCCGGATGCGACCATGTGCCGAATGGTTTCCAGCGAGCTGGATTCGACCGTGGTGTGCTTGGCGCCGTCGTTGCCTTTGGTCAGCGTCGGGCAGGCTTCCAGCACTTGATCGCGGAAGCAGTGGCCTTCGCCGAGCAGCAGCAGACTCTTGTCGTTGAGCAGGCTGGCGTCGATGGATTCTTTTTGCGTCCAAGGGTGCTGGGCCGGCATCAGAACGTAGAACGGCTCGTCGTAGAGCTGCAAGGTCAGGACGTCGGCTTCGCTGAACGGCAGGGCGATGATGATCGCGTCGAGTTCGCCGTTACGCAGTTTGTCGCGCAGCACGTGGGTGAAGTTTTCTTCGATGTACAACGGCATCTGCGGGGCGACCCGGTGCAGTTGCGGGATCAGGTGCGGGAACAGGTACGGGCCGACGGTGTAGATCGCACCGACTTTCAGCGGTGCGGTCAGTTGGTTCTTGCCGGCCTGGGCCAGTTCACGAATGCCTTGGGCCTGCTCCAGGACTTTTTGTGCCTGGGCCACAATGCCTTCACCAACCGGGGTCAGGCGCACGGCGCTTTTGCTGCGCTCGAAAATCAGCACACCGAGTTCGTCTTCAAGCTTTTTCACACCCACCGACAGGGTCGGCTGGCTGACGTGGCAACGCTCGGCCGCGTGGCCGAAATGCTGCTCTTGGGCGAGGGTAACGATGTAGCGTAATTCTGTGAGAGTCATAGCAAGCGTCCATGAAGTTGCGCGCCAAGCATACTGGCTGCAATCGATAGACGCACGTTATCAGACTGTGTGTGTCGAGTGACACCGGGCAATGCGTGTTTGCCGCTGGTAGACAAGCAAAAGGCACCTTTCGGTGCCTTTATGGTTGTTGCATAACCCTGTGGGAGCGAGCTTGCTCGCGATGGCGATCTTACTGCCAATGAATATGTTGAATGTAACGGCCTCATCGCGAGCAAGCTCGCTCCCACATTGATCAGCGCCGGCGGTTTTCCAGCGAGTAAACAAACGGTGCAACGATTTCGATGGAGCCGTTGTTCAGCATGTCGGCCGGTGGTTTTGGCAACGGCTGGGCGCGGCGGATCATATCGAGCGTGGCTCGATCCAGATCCGCAGTGCCGGACGCGCCGACCAGTTCGTACGACAGCACGTTGCCTTCGGCATCCACTACGAAACGCAGGCGGTTCGTGCCTTGCTTGCCCCGCGCCTGCGCGCTGGCCGGGTACTTTTTGTACTTGGCCAAATGCGCGAGCAGGGTGCCTTGCCAACTGGCCTTGGCCGCCACCTGAGCAGCCGATGGACCCGGTACAGGCTGAGCGGATTTCTCAGTTTGTGACGGAGTCGGTGGCGCTTCACTCGGTTTTGCCTCGGAAGGTTTTTCCTTCGGCGGCTCCGGCTTTTTCTCCACAGGCTTGGGCGGTTGAGGCTTCGGCTTGGGCTTGACCGGTTTGGGCACCGCGATCTCGGCCTTCGGTGCTTCGGCGAGCTTCGGTATCGGCAGTTCTTCCACCGGTGCCGGTGGCTGTGGCGGCGTTATGACCTTCGGCGGTGCGGGCGGTGGCGGGGCCGGAACCGGCGCCAGCTCGACCATCATTGCCTGGGGCGGCAATTCGATGGGCGGGTGGGCGGTCCAGTTCACGGCCAGCGCGATGGCCAGCGCGTGAACGCCCAGCACCACGGCCAGGCTACCGCTGTAACGCGTCAGCTTATGGCGCGTCGTGATCATTTTTTGACTGCCGTCTCGAGTCCGACCAGACCGACCTTCAGGTAACCGGCCGAGCGCAGGTTGTCCATCACACTCATCAGGTCGCCGTAATCCACGCCTTTATCGGCCTGGAAGAAGATCGTCGTGTCTTTCTTGCCCTGGGTCCTGGCGTCGAGCGTGGCGCCGAGTGCTTCGGCCTTCACTTCGTCTTCGCCGAGGAACAGGCGTTGGTCAGCCTTGACGCTCAGGAACACCGGTTTCTCTGGCCGCGGCGCCGGTTTGGCGGTGGATGCGGGCAGGTCGACCTTGATGTCCACGGTGGCCAGTGGAGCCGCCACCATGAAGATGATCAAGAGGACCAGCATCACGTCGATGAACGGCGTGACGTTGATTTCGTGGTTCTCGGACAGATCGTCGTCTGCCCCTTCTTTCAAATGCAGGCCCATGGCCGATTACCCCACTTTCACCATGTGCGGTTGCGAGCTGCGCTCAGGCTGGTGATCGAGGTCGCGGCTGACCAGCAGCAGGACTTCTGCCGACGCGTCGGCTACCTGCGCCTTGTAACCGGTGATGGAGCGGGCGAACACGTTGTAGATCACTACCGCAGGAATCGCTGCGACCAGACCCAATGCTGTCGCCAGCAGGGCTTCGGCAATGCCGGGGGCCACGACGGCGAGGTTGGTGGTCTGGGTCTTGGCGATGCCGATGAAGCTGTTCATGATGCCCCATACGGTGCCGAACAGACCGACGAACGGCGCGGTGGAACCGATGGTGGCGAGTACGCCGGTGCCGCTGCTCATGTTGCGACCGCAGGCTGCTACCAGGCGCTCAAGACGGAAAGCGACGCGTTCCTTGATGCCTTCTTTTTCGCGGGCGCTGGCCGACAAATGCATTTCTTCCAGAGCATCATGCACCAGCAGATTGGCGAGGGTGCCAGGCTTGGTCGCCGATGCACTGGCTTCTTTAAGCGTGGTGGCTTTTTTCAGGTGGACGATTTCGGTACGCAGACGACGCTTGGCGCCCATCAGCTCGAAGCCTTTGGCAATCCAGATGGTCCAGGTGATGATCGAAGCGATGGCCAGACCGATCATCACGATTTTCACGATGATGTCGGCGTTCTGGTACATGCCCCACGGCGACAGGTCATGGGCCATGCCCAAGGTGTTGTCGGCTTCGAGGACTTCAGGAACGTCTTCGCCGATGGCTTCGTCAGCAGGTGCTGCGTGGGCCGGGTCGGTCGCGGCAGGCGTCACGGCCGGGGCGGCGTGGTCGGCGGGTGCAGCAGCAGTGGCCGGAGTAGCTGGCGCTTGTGCATCAGCGAAAGCGGCGACAGGCGCCAGCATCAAGCTGAGCAGCAGGGCGGCCACCGCGCTCCAGGCGCGAGGTCGTTTGGTTGGCGAAGCGGGGAATTGATTGCGTGTCATGCTGGCCGGACCTGAGAGAAAAAAACGGGTGATGTTCTTCCAGGCCTCGAAAGGCCGAGAACAAAAGTGGCGCGTATTATTGCAAGTAATTCTTGTTAACAGAAGTAATAGAGTATCTTTTTTTCCTGCATTGCTAGCCGCTCGTCCATTGCCAGCGCTAGTCTGTCCGTTTCCAAGGGGAGTTTTCTGATGTCCGCGCCTTCTGTTTTGATCGCCGGTTGCGGTGATGTCGGCAGCCGTCTGGCCACGCGATTGTTGACTGCGGGGTGGGAAGTTCATGGCCTGCGGCGTGACGTCTCGCGCCTGCCCGAGGGCGTGATCGGCGTTGCCGGCGACTTGTTCAATAAAGACTGCCCGGAGACCTGGCCGGTCGGTGCGGTGGATTACCTGGTGTATTGCGCGGCTGCCACCGATCACGATGAAGCCGGCTATCGAGCCGCTTATGTCCAGGGTTTGCAGCATGTGCTGGAGTGGCTGGGCGACTATGGGCAGGTGCCCAATCGACTGCTGTTCGTTTCCAGCAGCAGCGTTCACGGCCAGCAGGAGGGCGAGTGGGTCGACGAGACATCGCCTGCCGTAGCGGCTGGCTATTCCGGGCAGGTGATGCTCGAAGCCGAGCAAATTGCCCTCAACAGCGGCATCCCCGCCAGCATTGTGCGATTGACCGGTATTTACGGTCCCGGCCGCGAATGGCTGCTGACTCAGGTCCGCCGGGGTTATCGCGTGGCGGTCGATCCACCGCTATACGCCAACCGGATTCATGCCGATGACGCCGCCGGATTGATGGCGTGCCTGCTTGAGGCGGATCGGCGTGGGGTGAAACTGGATGATGTCTACATCGGAGTCGATGACGCGCCGGCAGCGTTGGCGGATGTGGTGGGCTGGTTGCGCGAATATCTGGGTGTGACCGAATGGGCCGATGACGCCAGCGTGCGCCGCACGGGCAGCAAGCGTTGCAGCAATGCACGGGCGAAAGCGTTGGGCTGGACGCCGAAATATCCGAGTTTTCGCGAGGGGTATGCGGCGATCCTTGAAGGGCGCTGCTGACTTTCAGTCACTGCACGCACCTGTGGGAGATTCTATGGTTGAGGGGAAGCCCTCAACCTGCTTTCGGTTGGTATTCACCTTGCCCTTTTAGCAGTGCAAATACGATCCGGGCAAGCTTGCGAGCCAGTATCACCAGGGCCTGCGTG
>NZ_JBLNNF010000033.1:0-29771 GCF_047784845.1 Pseudomonas sp. NFX98
AGCCCCAACCACTACCGCAGCTACCTCTACGAACCGGGCAGTTTCCGCCCGCTGGCCCTGCTCGACGGCAAAGGCCCAAGAAAAGCCTGTCCGTTTTATTACCAACTCGACCACCTCGGCACCCCGCTGGAACTCACCGACTACGGCGGCGAAATCGTCTGGTCAGCGAAATACACCGCGTACGGCAAAGTCAGCCAAATCACCCACGGCGGCGGCGAACAGCTTGAGCAGCCATTGCGCTTCCAGGGCCAGTACTTCGACGCCGAAAGCGGCTTGCACTACAACCGCCATCGCTATTACCACCCGGATACCGGACGTTACCTGACGCCGGATCCGGTGAAGCTGGCGGGAGGACTGAACCAGTATCAGTACACGCCGAATCCGACGGGGTGGGTGGATCCGTTGGGGTTAAGTGGGAATTGTCCGGGGGCGAATAAGCCGGGTTGCTCGGCGCCGGATGGGGTTGCTGGCGCTAAGGTTGATGATGGAGAGCCCAATGCGCCCTCTCCATCCCCAAAAAATCGTTACTTGTATCGGGGAGACTCACGAGAGTCTTGGGAGATTTTTGAAGCCGGATTTGAACCTTTAGGAGAGAGTATGGATATCTTTTTACACGCACGGGATAACCGAAACCCTCCAAGCTTTTTTGTCAGTACCTCCACCTCCGAAACGGAGGCTATAAAATTTGCAACCGGTCACGGGTTTGAAGACGGGTTCGTTTATGCAATAAAAAATATTCGTGGGATAGATGTAAACAAAAAGCTCGGCGTTCTTTCACCTCACAAGAGAGAGGTTGAAATTGCTATGCCGGGAGGGGTAGAGAGCAAAGATATTCTCGGCGTCACCCCTGTACGTGCCGATGGCAGCTACGAAGGTTATTCAATCCCAAACCCGCATAGGAAGTGGCCATGAAAACAATAGAAATACCGACAACAACCCATGGGATAAGACAGAGGGCTGTGATCGAATGCGACCGACAAAAGCGAACGCTAACCTTCGTTATGGAAAATGGCTTACGCAGAACTTACACAGCTCAAGATCTGTATGAGTGCCTCGGGCTCTTACGAGCCGACTTTCCAGAAACAAAATTCTTATGCAAGGGAGCCAAACTCAACGTTCATCCATCGAGAATGTCATCACAAATGTCTGCCGGGTTAGTGGCCTATGAGCTTCATCTTGGAAGACCAAGCGAGTCGGAGGATTCGATTAACATTTTCGACTATGAAGAAGCAGACATCACAAATGATATTCAGCAACAAAGGGATTTCTACCAATGCTGGATTAACTCTTTGAAGCAATAAGCAGAATGTGCGTGAGCTGCGGCTAGCGCCCTAACATGGGTGCTAGAGGTCGAGTTACGCCCCCCTACAACACTAAAAAAGCCCAGCAACAGCCGGGCTCGAAAAACTCATAATCCATATCAAACTAACCACCCGTCTTTCCGTCTGCACTCCCCGAAGTCCCACCACTCCCCTCCGAACTACCTGATCCTCCAGACCCACTCCCAGAGCCGCTCCCCATCGAACTCCCACCACTCATGGATCCACTTCCTGACCCCGGGCTGGTGCTGCTCCCGTTTGCATCACCACCATTCCCACCACCAATCGACCCAGGAGGCAATGCGTTATCGGACCCAGAGCCCGCATTCATTTCAGTAGACGGCGGCATCCCGCCCTTATCGACGGGTGCGTCGCTGCCGGAATACGCCGCAAATGAACTCAGCGACAACAATCCGGCCACCGTCAAAGCAGTCAATGTTGACCTGTTCATGACGAGTCTCCTTTAAAAGTTGCTTACCTGACTTCTGGCAGCAGTCACTTTTCAAGGGTGCCGCTCAATCGACGAGCGGCAGTTCGACACAGGGCGATTCAACTGGGTTCGCCGGAGCAATCCTTGCCGGCTATATCCGGATCTTCCGGGGTTGCCTCAACATCAGTACGCTTCACGTCGTCGTTGGGAACCTGCTCGACACCCGCATCGTCGTCAGGTGGACGTTGGTCTCGACTCAAGGGGTCAGTCGGTGAAGGCAACGGATATTCCGGGGTATCGTCAATGTCAGAGTCTTTCGGGTCAGCATTCATCGTGCACCTCTCAAAGAGCCTGAAAGGCAGGCCCTGATCTTTCGAGAAAGGTGCAACGTGGGGGTTCGATCAGGAAGACAACCGGTTAACTCACCCAGGAAATTCAATCAGCCGTCTTCTCCGTCTACGTCCTCATCCTCTTCTTCAAACTCAAGGTTTCCGACATCACCTGCATCATCGGAATCGTTGAGCGGCACTGTCGCGTCATCCATCAAGGAACCCGGGTCTTCATTGCCGGGATCGTTGATGAATGGCAGCCCGCTCGGACCTTTTTGTTCCTTGCCTTCGGTTTCCGGGGTCATGGTGTACCTCACTTAGCCAGGATGTATAACTGCAACAGAATCAGTGATGTTTGTTTTTATGCTTGTTCTTGTGTTTATGACCGCCACCGGAATGGGAGCTACCGTTGTCGCTTCCCAAATTGTTGCCGACTGCACCACCCGCCGCCCCACCGAGGCCTGCACCAATAGTCGAACCCGTGGAGCCACCGAGGCTATTGCCGATCACGGAGCCACCCGCCGAGCCCAGGCCACCGCCCACCGCCGCTTCTGTGCGGCTGCCCTTGGGCGCGCCAACCGCGCTACCGGCCGCACCGCCGACACCAGCGCCAATCGCCGCACCTGTGCTGCCACCCATTTGTCCACCGACCACGTTACCCAGCGCGCCGCCCAGACCACCGCCGACCGCCGCAGTACCGTCGCCGGCCGCCATGGCCAATTGAGAGAGGAACAATCCAAAAACAAATGCTGGGAACGTCAAACGTCGAGCAGTTGCATTGGTTTTCGGGCTCATGGCATGTCTCACTTCTTCAGGGGTATGCAAGATTTGAGGCGATGCCCCGAGAAACGTTCAACAACGAAAAAGCCCGGCATTTAGCCGGGCTCTTCTAAATCAATCTGATCAGTGACGCTTGTGACCTTTGGCCAGGTTGCTGCCGACGCCGCCGCCCAGTGCGCCACCCAGGCCTGCACCAATAGTCGAGCCGGTCTTGCCGCCCAGGCTGTTGCCGATCACCGAACCACCGGCAGCGCCAACGCCACCGCCGATGGCAGCGCTGGTACGGTGGCCTTTTTTGGCAGCAACGGCACTGCCTGCTGCGCCAGCTACACCAGCACCAATGGCTGCACCGGTGCTGCCGCCCATGCTCTGGCCCACAACGTTACCCAGCGCACCGCCCAAACCGCCACCAATGGCGGCAGTGCCGTCGCCAGCCATTGCACCTTGTGCAACCAGAAGACCCAGAACCAGAGCAGGCAGTGTGAAACGCATGACAAAAACCTCAAAAAATAGGGGTGTAAACAAAAGGGGCGAGATTGAATGCTTTAGAGGAGAAAAAGTCCAGACATGCGCGCGCTCAACCTCGTTGTTGGCGACGGTTGGACAGCGTTTATGGAAAAGGTTTTATCGCAGGCAAAAAAAAGCCCGCTGGGGAACGGGCAGGGTGTTGCTTCTAACGGATGAGTTGAGCCTACGCAGGGCCTTGTGAAAACTTTGTGAAATTCATTTGGGTTAAATATTCATTCACATAATCCATCGCGCACAAAAAACCCCGTTCGATGACGGGGTTCGATTGCAGGTCCATTACTTCTTGACCGGGGCCGATACCTTGGGAAGGAATTTCCCCTTCAGCACCCGGCACGCCCGGGTCTTGATCTTGTCGACCTCGGTCTGATCCTCGCCGAAACTCGCCACATATTCAGTCTGGCCGCACTGCACGTAATTGTTGATCGGAAACTCTGCGCCGTCGTCCTCGATATACGGATCAGCCATCTCATCACCCCTCTCAAAAACGGGATCGACACCGGCAAGCCCTATTTGCCCGAAATAATATCGATCACCAAGGATTTTGAGACTAGCCGGTCATTACTGGACTTGCCGTTCGGATTATCCAAAGCCCGACGAATGGACCCATAGGATCAGCGCAACTTGACCGCCGTCCCGGTCACAAATACCACCACCATCCCGCCCTTGCCGGCAGGCATGCTGATCTCGAAATCGAGGCCCACCACCGCGTCCGCCTGAAGTGCTCGCGCCCGTTCCTTGATCTCGTCAGTGGCCTGCTCACGCGCTTCCTTCAACGCACGCTCCAGCGTCTGCGAACGCCCACCGAAAATATCCCGCATCCCGGCGAACATATCGCGGATGACGTTGACCCCCTGCACCGACTCGGCGCTGACGATGTCCAGATAAGCCGTAATCTGACGGCCTTCGACCGAATGGGTTGTGGTCGTGATCATTGGATTTCCTTGTTTTTCAGAAAGTGAGCCCGTGCATTAAACACCGGGCGCCATAAACATGCAGTCGCCCAGGAATTTCAAGCACCAGAAACAACAAAACCCCTGGCTTCTTTCGAAACCAGGGGTTTTGTTTACATCGAATTTGGCGGTGAAGGAGAGATTCGAACTCTCGATACAGTTTCCTGTATACACACTTTCCAGGCGTGCTCCTTAAGCCACTCGGACACTTCACCGTATCTCTTCAAACATGTTCTGTCTGTCGAGGCGCGCTAATGTAGTCGAAAGCTTTTCTGATGGCAAACATTTTTTTCAGAATTTTCATGCGGTTAACGCGATTAGCAGAATGCCCTTGCTCAAGGACATGGCAAACCGGCCAATCTCCGGCTTCGCGCCGGCTTCTATATAGAGGGCAATTCGCCGCTGGCGTGGCGAGCTACGCTTGCCGGGCAGGGAAAGGGTGACTGGCGGGTCAGTCACGGCGCTTTACCTGGCCTGTGGCGGTGGGTAACTTCTGCCCAACTTTATTGAAAGGAATAGCGTCATGAGTGAGTTGATTTCCTACCATCTCGAAGACGGTATCGCGACCCTGACCTTGAGCAACGGCAAGGTCAATGCCATTTCTCCAGATGTGATTTCGGCGTTTAACGCTGCGCTGGATCAGGCGGTCACTGATCGTGCAGTGGTGATCATTACCGGTACGCCTGGGATTCTCTCGGGCGGGTACGATTTGAAAGTGATGACCTCCGGCCCGAAAGAAGCCGTGGCGCTGGTCACGTCCGGCTCGACGCTGGCCCGTCGCCTGTTGTCGCATCCGTTCCCGGTGATTGTCGCTTGCCCCGGCCATGCCGTGGCCAAGGGCGCGTTTCTGCTGTTGTCGGCCGACTACCGCATCGGTGTCGACGGCCCGTTCAGCATCGGTCTGAACGAAGTGCAGATCGGCATGACGATGCACCACGCCGGTATCGAGCTGGCCCGTGATCGCCTGCGCAAGTCGGCATTCCACCGTTCGGTGATCAATGGCGAGATGTTTAACCCGCAAAGCGCGGTGGATGCCGGTTTCCTCGACGTGGTGGTTTCGGCCGAAGAGCTGCAAGGTGCAGCCTTGGCAGCGGCGCGTCAGTTGAAGAAGATCAACATGACCGCTCACAAGAACACCAAGCTGAAAGTCCGCAAAGCGTTGCTGGATACCCTGGACAACGCAATCATCCAGGATCAGGAGCATTTGGGTTAAGCCCAAAGCTACGCTAGTGAGAAGCCCGACCGTCGTGTCGGGCTTTTTCGTACGTACGGCGATGAAAAGCCTGCAACCGCTCTAGAACGCGTCTGACCCCTCAGTCGGAAACATGTGCTTAAACATCGGCTATCTCCCGCCTCTTTAGTGGCAATTGCCGAAAACAGTGCACATCCGTACACTGCGCCACCTTTTGTCCCGGTGGGGCCTGAAAATGCTCTTCGCTTTACGTATGTCATTGATGGGCCTGCACTTTATTTTGGCAGGTGTGCTGGGTGTGATTCTCGGCGTCTGTCGCCCGTTCAATCCGGACAACAGTCGTTTGTGCGCACGCCTCTACGCATGGCCGGCGATGTGCATTTTGCGTTTGCGCGTGAAGGCCGATGTCGGGCCGTTAATGGATAAACCCGACAGCTGCGTGATCATCGCCAACCACCAATCCAACTACGATTTGTTTGTATTCGGCAACGTCGTGCCCCGCCGCACCGTGTGCATCGGCAAGAAGAGCCTGAAGTGGGTGCCACTGTTCGGTCAGTTGTTCTGGCTCGCCGGTAACGTGTTGATTGACCGGGGGAACGCGCAGAAGGCCCGTCAGTCGATGTTGACCACCACCCATACCCTGCAAAACGAAGACACCTCGATCTGGGTGTTCCCGGAAGGCACGCGCAATCTGGGCGAAGAGTTGTTGCCGTTCAAGAAAGGTGCTTTCCAGATGGCCATCGCAGCAGGCGTGCCGATCGTGCCGGTGTGTGTCAGCAGTTACGTCAAACACATGCGATTGAACCGCTGGCGCAGTGGGAAAATTCTGATTCGCTCGTTGCCGGCGATTCCTACTGTGGGCCTAAGCCTCGATGACATGCCGATGCTGATTGCCCAATGCCGCGAACAGATGCGTGAATGCATCGCTTCAATGGACCGGCAACTGCAAGCCGCTTGAAAGAAACCCGCCCTGTGCGGGTTTTCTTTTGCCAGTGAACTGCGCAGATTTCACTGACTCTCAAGCAGCAGAGAAGGCTAAGCTGAACACTGCCTGCCACGGCCATTTGCCAATTCGAAGCTGCCAATAAGAAGTGAACCAAGATTATGGGTAGAGTTGTTGCTGCTGCGGTTTACAGCGCTGGAAAGAAAGTCACCAATATCACCCTCGACGAAGGCGCGGCCTGGGCGGCAAAGCCTGGCCACTTTGTCTGGATCGGCCTCGAAGAGCCGAATGCAGAGGAACTGTTCAATCTGCAACGACAGTTCAACCTGCATGAACTGGCCATTGAAGACGCCCTGGAAAAACACAGCCGGCCAAAGCTTGAAACCTTCGGCGATGCGCTGTTCATCGTCACGTATTCGCCAATACGCGAAGACGGCAAACTCAAGTTCATCGAAACCCATATTTTTGCCGGTAACGGCTACATCATTACCGCACGCAACGGTCATTCGGCGTCCTACGCCTACGTTCGCCAGCGCTGTGAGGCACGTCCGCTGTTGCTGGAGCACGGGGAAGATTTCGTACTCTATGCCATCCTCGATTTCGTGATCGAGAACTACCAGCCCATGGGTGAAGCGATCCACGCCGAAATCGACGAGCTGGAACGCAACGTCATGTGCGGCTCCCTGAATGAACGCGACATTCAAAAACTCCACAGCCTGCGCCGCGATGTCTTGCGCTTGCGTCGATTTGCAGCGCCCATGGTGGAAATCGGCGAGGAACTGCAAAAGCTCAGTTTTCCGTTCATCGACAAGAACATGCGCCCGTATTTCCGCGATGTGCAGATTCATGTGACGAGGCAAATGGAAGACCTGACGACCCTGGCCGATATCGCCAGCCAGACCATCGAGGTCGGGGTGTTGCTGGAGGCGTCACGTCAGAGCGTGGTGCAGCGCAAATTTGCCGCGTGGGCGGCGATTCTGGCGTTTCCGACGGCGGTGGCGGGGATTTATGGGATGAACTTCCAGAACATGCCCGAGCTGACCTGGCATTACGGGTATTTCGCGGTGCTGGGGTTTATTACGGTGGGCTGTGTGGGTTTGTGGGCGAGTTTCAAGAAGTCGGGTTGGCTTTAAATCCCAGCGATTGTTTCGCACTCGATCGCGGGCAAGCCACGCTCCCACAGGTATTGCGATATGCCCGTGGGAGTGAGGTGTTAGCTGATTAAACGGTTTCTGGCTTGTGCGCCACAAACCGCATCATCCACTCGGCCACCGTGGTCCCGTGGTGCTCACTGCCCAAGCTGGCGATGCCTTTCGAGTAGATCTGTTCACCGAGCACTTGCTGACGAATTTCCAGCAAGGCACGGGAATAGTCATGGATGAATTCCGGGTGGCCCTGGAAGCACAGAACCTGATCGTTGATGTGGTACGCGGCGAACGGACAGAAATCGCTGGAGGCAATGACCGTGGCGTTTTCCGGCAGCGCCGTAACCTGATCCTGGTGGCTGATCAACAGGGTCAGCTCTTCGCGCACCGGGCTCATCCACGGCGCCTTGGCCGCGAGTTTGTAACTGTGAGTGCCGACGCCCCAGCCCTGGGTCGCCCGCTCGCTCTTGCCGCCCAGCAACAGCGCCAACAACTGATGGCCGAAACACACGCCCAGCAGCTTGTCGCCACGCTCGTAGCGGGTCAGCAGATATTTCCTGAGAGTTTCGATCCACGGGTCAGTACCGAAGGAATCGGCCTTGCTGCCGGTGACCAGGTAGGCGTCGAAGGTCAGGTCATCGCTTGGATAGTCACCCTGCACGACATTGTAAATGGTGAATTCAGCGGCGATGGGTTGCTGCGAAAACAGGTGCTTGAACATCTGCCCGTAGCCCTGATATTGGTCGACCAATTCCGGACGCAGGTTGTCGGTTTCCAGAATGCAGATGCGTAACGACATAAAAAATACCTGACACGTGATGGGAATAATGCACACCCCAGAGCCTGCCTTGAAACACGGTATCAAGGCAAGCCCCACGGTGCGTCAGTTGTCCCTTAGAACGCCTCCCCTTTGGCAGCCTTCTCCAACAGCAGCGCCGGTGGCGCGAAGCGCTCGCCGTATTGCCCAGCCAGATACTGGGCGCGGGCGACGAAGTCCTTGACCCCGTACTGATTGATGAACTGCAGCGCACCGCCGGTCCAGGCGGCGAAGCCGATGCCGAAGATCGAACCGACGTTGGCATCCGCCGTCGAGGTCAGCACGCCCTCCTCCACGCAGCGCACGGTTTCGATGGCTTGCACGAACAGCAGGCGATCACGCACATCATTTGCCGAGATCTGTCCGTCAGCCTTTTCAAAGCGGGTTTTCAGTTCCGGCCATAAATGCTTTTGACCGCCGGCCGGGTATTCGTAGAAACCACCTCCGGCAGCCTTGCCCGGACGCTTGTATTCGTTGAGCAACAAGTCAATCACGGCAAACGCCGGGTGCTCAATCAGCGGTTTCCCTTCTGCCTGAAGGTCTTTGGCGGTTTGCTGGCGGATATGGCTCATCAGGCTGAGGGAAACTTCGTCAGAGATTGCCAGAGGCCCGACAGGCATACCGGCCTTGCGCGCTTCGGTCTCGATCATCGGCGCACTCACGCCTTCGCCCAACATGGCGATGCCTTCGTTGGTGAACGTGCCGAACACCCGCGACGTGAAGAAACCACGGCTGTCGTTGACCACAATCGGGGTTTTCTTGATTTGCAGGACGAAGTCGAACCCGCGAGCCAGGGTTTCATCGCTGGTATTGGCGCCCTTGATGATTTCCACCAACGGCATTTTTTCCACGGGGCTGAAGAAATGCAGGCCGATGAATTTGCTTTGGTCCGGTACGGCCGACGCCAGTCCGCTGATCGGTAGTGTCGAAGTATTGGAGGCGATCACCGCGTCCGCGCCGACTATTTTTTGCGCTGCCAAAGAGACCTTGGCCTTCAGTTCACGGTCTTCAAACACCGCTTCAATGATCAGGTCGCAGCCCGCCAGGTCGGCATCGTTTTCAGTGGGATGAATGCGTGCGAGCACGGCTTCTCGCTGCTCAATGCTCATTTGGCCGCGAGCGACTTGCTTGTCCAATAGCGCCGCCGAGTGCGCCTTGCCCTTCTCGGCTGCCGCGAGATTGACGTCCTTGAGCACCACGTCGATATCGGCCGAAGCACTGACAAACGCGATGCCCGCGCCCATCATCCCGGCACCGAGCACGCCGACTTTCTTCGTCACATGAGGTGCGAAGCTCTGAGGGCGAGAACCACCGGCATTGATTTCGTTGAGCTGGAACCAGAAGGTGCCGATCAGGTTTTTCGAGACCTGGCCGGTGGTCAATTCGGTGAAGTAGCGGGTTTCGATCAAGTGCGCGGTGTCGAAATCAACCTGTGCCCCCTCGACCGCCGCACACAGGATTTTCTCGGGAGCAGGCATCGTGCCTTGGGTTTTACTGCGCAGGATGGCCGGCGCAATCGCCAGCATTTGTGCAACTTTCGGATTCGATGGCGTGCCACCGGGAATCTGATAGCCCTTCACATCCCAACGCTGCACAGCCGTCGGATTGGCAATAATCCACGCTCGCGCCTTGGCCAGCAGCTCATCACGATCCACCGCCAGTTCGTCGATCAATCCCGCCTGCAACGCCTGCTGTGGCCGAACTTTCTTGCCTTCGAGCAAGTACGGCAGGGCTTTTTCGAGGCCGAGCATGCGCACCATGCGCACCACTCCGCCGCCGCCCGGCAACAGGCCAAGGGTCACTTCCGGCAGGCCGAGTTGCACCGACGGATTGTCCAGCGCCACCCGGTGATGGCAGGCCAGACAGATTTCCCAGCCGCCGCCGAGGGCCGCGCCGTTGATCGCCGCGACCACCGGTTTGCCGAGGGTTTCCAGGGTACGCAGTTGCCCCTTGAGGGTCAGCACCATGTCGTAAAAGGCTTTGGCTTCGGGTTTGCCGACCTTGATCAGCTCATTGAGGTCGCCGCCGGCGAAGAAGGTTTTCTTGGCCGAGGTGATGACGACGCCAGCGATGCTGTCCTTGTCGGCTACAAGACGGGCGACACAGTCAGCCATGGCCTCGCGGTACACCGCGTTCATGGTGTTGGCGCTCTGGCCCGGCATGTCGATGGTCAGGACGACGATCTGGTCCTGGCCTTTTTCGTAACGAATGGCTTGGCTCATAAACAGGTTCCTTGAAGTCCGGGCTCAGAGGCGTTCGATGATGGTGGCAATGCCCATGCCGCCGCCGACACACAAGGTCGCGAGGCCATAGCGCAGGCGCCGGTTTTCCAGTTCATCGAGCAGGGTGCCGAGAATCGCGCAACCGGTCGCGCCCAGCGGGTGGCCCATGGCGATGGAGCCGCCGTTGACGTTGACCTTTGTCGGGTCGACGGCCATGTCCTTGATGAACTTCAACACCACGGAAGCGAAAGCCTCGTTGACTTCGAACAGGTCGATGTCTTCGACCCGCAGCCCGGCCTTGGCCAATGCTTTGCGGGTGGCCGGCGCGGGGCCGGTGAGCATGATGGTCGGGTCAGTGCTGGTCACCGCCGTAGCGACGATTCGTGCCCGTGGTTGCAGGCCCAGCGCCCGGCCCTTGGCTTCCGAGCCGATCAGCATTAACGCCGCGCCGTCGACGATCCCGGAACTGTTGCCGGGGGTGTGGACATGGTTGATCCGCTCGACATGGCTGTAGACCCGCAGCGCAGTGGCGTCGAAACCCATTTGCCCGATCATTTCAAAACTCGGCTTGAGCTTGCCCAGGCCTTCCAGGGTCGATTCGGCGCGAATGAACTCATCGTGATCGAGCAGGATGATGCCGTTCTGATCCTGTACCGGCACCAGCGACTTGTTGAACGAACCGTCGGCTCGCGCCCGTGCGGCTTTTTGTTGCGAGTGCAACGCGTAGGCATCGACGTCCTGACGGCTGAAGCCTTCGAGCGTGGCGATCAGGTCGGCGCCCACGCCTTGCGGCGTGAAATGGCTGTGCAGATTGGTTTCCGGGTCCAGCGCCCATGCCCCGCCGTCGCTACCCATAGGCACTCGTGACATGGACTCGACGCCGCCGACCACCACCAGGTCTTCGAAACCGGAGCGGACTTTCATCGCGCCAAGGTTCACCGCCTCCAGCCCCGATGCGCAGAAACGATTGATCTGCACCCCGGCGACGCTGACATCCCAATCGGCCACCTGAGTCGCCGTTTTGGCGATGTCCGAGCCTTGATCGCCGATGGGCGTTACGCAGCCGAGCACAACGTCATCGACCTGGCTGGTATCGAGGGCGGTTCGCTGTTGCAGCGCCGTGAGCAGCCCCGCCACCAGGTTCACCGGTTTGACGCTGTGCAAGGCGCCATCGGCCTTGCCTTTGCCACGGGGCGTGCGTAATGCGTCGAAAATCAAAGCTTGGGTCATGACGTCCTCGAACCGCAGTGCAGGTGGGTAAAAACACTGCCCTCACTCTTGGGCCAGAGCGCAATGGATTCAATGACCGCAGCGCTCATCGGCGTTGACGGACACGCTCAGACGGACGGTCATCTACGGCCCGGTGAACCGGTTCAGGACACGCAGGTGTCTAGCAAAAGGCCGCCCAAGAAGCTGGCAATAGGCCTCATGCCTTTTTAATAGCATCCTGCGAGAGCACCATACTAAATGGATCTAAACCAAGCGTGACGCGGGCTCTAAGGTGAAGGTGTACGAAGTTGTCGTCGGGTTTTGCCGAGGCGCTCGTCCTACAGGAAGTGCAACGTTTGCCGTCATGGAGATGGGCAGGCAGGCATCAGGAAATAACAAAAAGAAGGCGGTCAGCCATGTTCAAACAATCGAAAGTTCGTCAAGCCGGACTCATTCTATTCGCCACCACACTGTTGTTGATTTTGCCGAACCTGACCAAGGTGATCGGCTAGTCGGTCCATAAAATACGGTTCCAGGGATTTAAATCGCCACGTTAAAAATGTGACTGGCTCGCTACCCGGGCCAGCGTGGCTGTGCCAACCTTTACGGCACTTCCACGACATGGACGGCGATTATTTGAAAACGCTCATTCTGTTTGGGGCCTTGCTGCTCGGCACGCCCCTTTATGCCGCACAGCTGAACCTTGAGCTGGGCGCGAGCAGTCGCACCTGGCAGACCGAGGAGTTGCTCCAGCACCCTCAGATCCAGACCATCACCATTGCCAATGACGTTTCCTACAAACGGGACATGAGCTACCGCGCCGTGCCCCTGGCCGCACTGTTGACCGGCATTCAGCCCGACGATCACCTGCAAGCCGTGGCGCTTGATGGTTTTGCCGCCGAATTGTCGGCTTCGCCACTGCTCAACACCCAGGGCGCACGCGCCTGGCTGGCCATCGAAGACCCGGCCAAGCCCTGGCCGCCGCTGTCAGAGGGTAAACACAGCGCCGGGCCGTTTTATCTGGTCTGGACCGATCCACGGGCAGGCAACATCAGTCCGGAACAATGGCCGTTCGAAGTCGCCAGCATCAAACGCATGGCGCCGGTGGCCGCGCGCTTCCCTGCCCTGCTGCCCGATCCTGCATTGAAAGCCGATGACCCGGTGAACAAGGGGTTTGCGCTGTTCCAGAAGAACTGCCTGGCGTGCCATCGGTTGAACGGTGCCGGGGATTCACAGTTCGGGCCGGACCTGAATATTCCGTACAACCCGACCGAGTACTTCGGCACGGATTTCCTCAAGCGCTACATTCGCGATCCGCAGAGTTTGCGCCAGTGGCCGCAGGCGAAGATGCCAGGGTTCTCGGCTGAAGTGCTGCCGGAGGAGGATCTGGGGATGTTGGTGGGGTATTTGAAGCATATGGTTGGGCGCAAGGTTAAGCCCTGACACGGGATTCCCTGGAGCTGCCGCAGGCTGCGATCTTTTGATTTTGATATTAAAAAAAAGATCAAAAGATCGCAGCCTGCGGCAGCTCCTACAGGGGTGATCAGTCAGATTACTGCTGCTGCACTGAAATCACCGGCGCCGGCGTCGGGGTCACGAAGACCTTGGCGTGCATCTGTTCACACCCGCCACCCCGGCGCATGCCCCGTACCGGGCAGGCATCCAGGTAATCCAGACCCACCGCCAACTTCAGATGTCGCTCGGGCCGCGCGAGCTCATTGGTCACGTCGAAGCTGTACCAGGCGTCGTCCAGCCAGGCTTCAGCCCAGGCATGACTGGCCAGGTGTTCGCTGTTCTCGCTATACAGATACCCCGACACGTAACGCGCCGGAATGCCCAAGCTGCGGGCGCAAGCGAGGAACGCGTGAGTGTGGTCCTGGCACACACCCGAACGCCCGGCGAAAGCCTGCGCAGCGCTGGTATCCACTTCGGTGGCCCCCGGCGTATAGGTCATGTGCTGGTTCAGGCCGTGCATCAAGTCGATCAACGCGGTGCGATCGCGACGCTGCTTGCACTCCTTCTCGGCGAATGCGCGCAGTGCAGCGTCGGCTTCGGTCAGGCGAGTGAAGCGCAGGAACGGCAATGACGACTGGCTCTCGTGTTCGGCTTCGCGCAATTCATCAATGTCGACCTGGCCACGGGCGCCGATGATGATCGCCTCGTGCGGCTCGTCCATGGTCAGCACATGCAGGATGTTGCCGAACGGATCGAGTTGCGCGCGCACCGGGCGCGGCAAGTCGAGCTGCCAGCTGAGCACGTGTTGGCGCTCGCTGTCGTGGGGTGTCAGTCGCAGGTACTGGATGCTCGCCCGCACCTGATCTTCGTAGTGATAGGTGGTCTCGTGGCTAATGGAAAGTCTCATGCAGCCTCCAGGTATGAACTGTGAATCGCGTTGCCCAACTGGCGCACCAGCGGGATGAACTCGGTCAGCCAGGCGTGCAGGCCTTCGTCGAGAATTTCGTTGATGCCGGTGTAGCGCAGGCGTGCGTCCATTTCCGCCGCCAAGCGTTGCGCCGGTCGGCCGTTGGCGCCCGGCAATTGCGCAAGGATCTGGTCGATTTCTTCGGTGCAGGCGCGCAGGGAGCGCGGCACATCAGCGCGAAGCAGCAGCAATTCCGCCACATGCCGTGCGCCGGGGGCGTCACGGTAGATTTCGGTGTAGGCCTCGAAGGATGAGAGCGCTCGCAGCAAGGCACTCCATTGGTAATAGGCGTGAGCCGTTCCATCGCTGACGGCTTCGGCCTGATCGCCGGCCATTTCGTAGCGGGCATCGAGCAGACGCAACGTGTTGTCGGCTCTTTCGATGAACGTCCCGAGGCGAATGAAGCGGAAGGCGTCGTTACGCATGATGGTGCCGTAGGAGGCGCCACGGAACAGGTGCGAACGTTCCTTGATCCACTCGCAGAAACGGCTCATGCCGTAGCGGCTGAGGCCTTGTTCGGCGATGCCGCGAATTTCCAGCCAGGTGGCGTTGATGTTTTCCCACATGTCGGCAGTGATTCGCCCCCGCACCGCGTGGGCACTGGCCCGCGCCGCACCGAGGCAGCTGTAGATACTCGCCGGGTTGGCCGCGTCCAGGGCGAAGAAATGCAACAGCCGTTCGGCATGCAGTTCGCCGTGGCGTTCGAGGTAATCATCCAGGGTGCCGGTGATCAAAAGCGGCATCGCCAGTTCATGCAGGCCGTTACCGCGGCCATCCTGTGGCATCAGCGACAGCGAGTAACTGATGTCGAGCATCCGCGCGAGGTTTTCCGCCCGCTCCAGGTAACGCGACATCCAATACAAATCCGAGGCAGTTCTACTTAGCATGACAGGCTTCCTTCAATCCTCGACCACCCAGGTGTCCTTGGTTCCGCCGCCCTGGGAGGAGTTCACCACCAGGGAGCCTTCGCGCAGGGCGACACGGGTCAAACCGCCGGGCACGACCCGGGTTTCGCGGCCAGACAATACAAATGGACGCAGGTCGATATGGCGCGGCGCGATGCCGTTTTCGACAAAAGTCGGACAGGTCGACAGCGACAGCGTCGGTTGCGCGATGTAGGCATGGGGCTTGGCGATGATCCGCGCACGGAACGCTTCGATTTCCGCCGCCGTCGCCGCCGGCCCCACCAACATGCCGTAGCCGCCGGAGCCTTGGGTTTCCTTGACCACCAGTTCCGGCAGATTGGCCAGCACGTGGGAAAGTTCAGAAGGATTGCGACACTGCCACGTGGGAACGTTCTGGAGGATCGGCTCTTCATCCAGATAGAAACGGATCATGTCGGTGACGAACGGATACACCGACTTGTCGTCCGCCACACCTGTGCCAATGGCATTGGCCAGCACCACGTTGCCAGAGCGGTAAGACGACAGCAGCCCTGGCACACCGAGCATCGAATCCGGGTTGAACGCCAACGGATCGAGGAACGCATCATCAAGACGCCGGTAGATCACATCGACGGCTTTCGGCCCGTCAGTGGTGCGCATGAAGACCTTGTCGTCACGCACGAACAGGTCCGCGCCTTCGACCAGTTCCACACCCATTTCCCGCGCCAGAAACGCATGTTCAAAGAACGCACTGTTGAAACGCCCCGGCGTCAGCACCACTACGCTGGGGTTGTCGATAGGGCTGGAGCTTTTCAGGGTATCGAGCAACAAGTTCGGATAGTGGTCGATGGGAGCGATGCGCTGCGCCGCGAACAACTCGGGGAACAAACGCATCATCATCTTGCGGTCTTCGAGCATGTAGCTGACGCCGCTCGGTGTGCGCAGGTTGTCTTCGAGCACGTAGTACGTGCCGTCGCCGTCGCGCACCAGATCGACGCCGGAGATGTGCGAGTAAATATCGCGGTGCAAATCCAGCCCTTGCATCGCCAACTGATATTGCTCGTTGGCCAGCACCTGTTCGGCGGGAATGATCCCGGCCTTGATGATGCGTTGTTCGTGGTAGAGGTCGGCGAGGAACATGTTCAACGCCTTGACTCGCTGGATGCAGCCGCGTTCGACCACGCGCCATTCACTGGCGGGGATGCTGCGCGGGATGGTGTCGAAGGGAATCAGGCGCTCTGTCCCCTGCTCATCACCGTAGAGCGTGAACGTAATCCCGGCGCGATGAAATAACAGATCGGCCTCGCGTCGCCGTTGTGCCAAAAGCTCGTCAGGCGTTTCGGCCAGCCAACGGGCAAACTCCCGATAATGCGGGCGGACCTGGCCGCCGGCATCGTACATCTCATCAAAATAGGTGCGGATCATGCCGTACTCCTTGTCACCCGGACATACAGACCTTCGCAAGGCCCGTGCCATCGGCATAAACGCTTTGATTTCAATCGGTTGAATAATCAATACACACGCACCGCACCAATCCTGTGCGGCAAACGCCCCAACCTGATCGCCCCCGCTTCATTGCAAGGCAATGTTGTTGCCTATCACCAGCATAGTCAGAGTTGATTTCACTGCCCGGTTAACGCTGGGGATAATCCGTTCATTCGCTGAAAAGCTGACCGAACTTCCCTTTTAGCCGCCCGTTTTGGGCGGTTTTTTTTGTCTTCGCGAAATATCGGGAAATAAAGCAACGTCAAAAGATCGCAGCCTGCGGCAGCTCCTACAGGTTGTACGCCATTCAAATGTAGGAGCTGCCGCAGGCTGCGATCTTTTGATTTTCAGCATCCACAAACGAAAACGGCCAACCCGAAGGTCAGCCGTTATTGACGATTGTTACTGTTCATAAGTTTATGCGAGTCGCCCTCGTACCTCCTGTTTGACACCCCAGCCTTCAATGATGCCGCCCAATGGCTCGACCACCGCTTCGAAACCCTGTTCGAAATCGCCGATGTCATCGTAAGTGGCGTACATCACTTTGCTCAGTTCCAGCGCCCAGGCGCCGTCGTCGCGTACGCTGATTTGCGCATTCAGGGATTCACCATGATGGAATTGACGTGCCGCCCTGCGTGCCCGCTCCTCGTCCGGGAAAATGGCGTAGAACTCGATGGGATGGAATCGTGAAAAGTCAAAACCGCCTTCTTTCATGCGGCGCAGCACGCTGCTGCTGATGTCTTCTTGATAGGCTGTGCTCATGAAACGTCCTCCTCAAACTGATGGATAGACTTTCCGTACTCCCTGCGCGCGCAACCCAAGGTCGCGGGCGTTCGGCAACCGATGTGCCGACGGGAAACAAGCATGGAGCTGACAAGACCAGACCTTAGCGATCCATTCGCTGATCTCGATTGCAGAGTAGCCCCAAGATAGAGCCGCTGCCAAGGTCTGGTTGTGAATGTGACAGGAGGTGTTCAGATTGGCGTGATGCTGCGGATTTGTATGCTGTTCTGGGTTTTGAGGTTTTTGACGCCGGCATCGGCGGTTCGCCCTTCCAGATCGTTCAGATCCAGTTTTGCGGCGACAGGAAGGAGTCGTTCCTTGATAAGTTTGGCGGCCTGCTCATGACTCGGGCATTCCTCACACTCGAAGACTTCGTCGATGGTTTCACCGTGATCATCCACGAAAGTGACTTTCCACTTTGACATCAGAGCCTCCTCGATCAAACCCGCAAATGGGCTTACCTCTATCTCGACCTGATTAGCTGGCTAATCGTTCCGCTGGATCAAGGTGGTCAAGAAGAAAGAAAACTGTAGCAGCTGGCGCAGCCTGCGTCCGGCTGCGAAGCAGCCGTAACACGGGGCACGCGGTCTCATTGCAAGACCGCGCTGGTTGATTCACGACTGCTGCGCAGCCGGACGCAGGCTGCGCCAGCTGCTACCGATTGCTGATCAGTCGTTGCTTGGCTTGCCCACAGCTTGCAGCACGTACTGCGGCAAGGCGAAGGCGCCGATGTGGATTTCCGGGTTGTAGTAGCGAGTGACGATGCCGCTGCCGGCGAAGCGCTGTTGCAGGGTTTCGCGGGACAGCTTGCGATAAGCGGTATTGGTTGCGCCCCAGGCGAAGGTCATCGATCCGCCGATGTAGGTCGGCACAGCGGCCTGATAGAAGTGCCAGTCCGGGAACAGGCTGCGCAGGCGACCGGCGGTGGTCTTCACTTCTTCGATCTGCATGAACGGTGTGCCGTTCTGGGTCACCAGAATGCCGCCTTCATTCAGGCAGCGGCGGCAGGCCTGGTAGAAATTTTCCGAAAACAGCACTTCGCCCGGACCGATCGGGTCGGTGGAGTCGGAAATGATCACGTCGAACTTTTCCGTGGTGGTGGCGACGAAACGCATGCCGTCGTCGATCACCAGGTTCAGGCGTGGATCATCGAACGCACCTTTGGAGTGGTTCGGCAGGAATTCCTTGCACATGTCGACCACGGTGCCGTCGATCTCGACCATGGTGATGTGCTCGATGCTGCGGTGCTTGGCCACTTCACGCAGCATGCCGCCATCGCCGCCACCAATGATCAGCACGCGCTTGGCGGTGCCGTGGGCCAGGATCGGCACGTGGGTGAGCATTTCGTGGTAGATGAATTCGTCGGCTTCGGTGGTCTGGATCACACCGTCCAGCGCCATGACCCGGCCCATGCGCGGGTTTTCGAAAATCACCAGGTGCTGGTGTTCGGTGCGCACTTCGTGCAGCAGTTTTTCCATGCGAAAACGCTGGCCGTAGCCTTCGTAGAGGGTTTCCAGGTAATCGCTGGCGGGGATGTTGCTCATGGGAAGTGCTCCGATGAATGCGGTGGCAACGGACGGTTACCCGCCCATGAAGGCCAATCGATCAGCTCGATTGCCCGGGAAAGGCGCGCATTCTACGTCGCGGAACATGACAGGTCGAACCTCACTTCATCGGCTTGCCACAATCCCTGTGGGAGCGGGCTTGCCCGCGCAGATATCGCCGCGGTGTCCCAGACAAACCCCAGCGTCTGCCTCCCGGGCAAGCCCGCTCCCACAGGATCGGCGTTGTTTGCAGGAAATCGGTCAGATCCGCACATTCCCACGCGGCCCGGCGATCGCCCAGATGATCAGGCCCAGAACCGGCAGCAGCAGGATCAACAGCACCCAGAGGATTTTCATCCCGGTTTCGGCGCCACTTTTCAGCACATTGATGATTGCCCAGATGTCGAGGGCAAGAATGATCAGGCCTACAAGGCTGTTGAACGTGGAACCCATGGTGACGCTCCCGAAGAGTGGTATGCACCCTTAGGATAGTCGGCCATGGCGAGGGTTCCTTTTTATTGACAGCTTTACGGTCTCAGACGTGGATTGCCACTTTCAAGGCTTCCAGGGCAGGCGCGGCAGCAATACCGACTTCGGCACACAGCTCAAGCACACGCGGCACGTCGTTGCCGAAGACCAGAACCATTTGCAGTTCGTCATCCAGCAACTGGCTGAAATTCATCAACGTGTAACCGCCGTTTTCCTTGTTCAGGCTGCTCATTTGCACCTGAATGCGATTGAGTGCGGTCAGGGCTTCGGTCTTGGCCAGTTGCTTGGGCTTGAGGTTGAACTCTACGCCCGGGCCGAACGAGTCGACGATCTGCGCAAACAGGTCCATGTAAGTGTCGGCCTGGAACAGCACGGTTTCCGGCAGGCTGCCGACGACCACCCACTCACCCAGCGGGATCGGGAAAGTGTCGTCGTAGTTGATGTCCGGATTGGCCGTCAGAAAAGCCGCAGGATCCGCGTAAGCCTGGGACGCTTCGTCAGCGACTTTCCGGATTTCGTCATCGCTCATGCACCCGGAGCTGATTTTGCTGATGAGTTCGACGAGTGCGGCTTTCATGGGGCGGATCCTGTAGCGAGGGAATTTTAAGGGCGCGAAGGATAACGCAAGGATAGATTCAAGTGCCCAAAAAAGATCGCAGCCTTCGGCAGCTCCTACGGGTGTACGCCATCCCAATGTAGGAGCTGCCGAAGGCTGCGATCTTTTAAAAACCAATCAGCCCAGCAGTTTTTCCAGTTGCGCGATGGTATCGGCAGCACCCAAGGTCTTGGCGGCATCCAGTGCGGTAACGCCATTGGCGTCCTTGGCTTTCGGGTCGGCGCCCTTGCTGATCAGGTAGTCGACGACGTCGACGCGGTTGAACATCGCCGCCATCATCAGCGCCGTGCGGCCATCGAAGGACGAACCTTCCACCTGCGCGCCGCCTTCCACCAATGCCTTTATCACCGCCAGGTCACCCTTGAACGCGGCGCCGGCAATCGGGCTCTGGCCATTGTCGTTGCGGATTTCCGGATCGGCCTTGTGTTCAAGCAGGACTTTCACGGTGTCCACATGGCCGTGGTAGGCGGCCAGCATCAGCAAGGTGTCGCCCTTGTGATTGCGCAGGTTCGGCGGCAGGCCTTTGCTCAGCAGTGCAGCCATCATGGCCGCATCGCCCTCGCGTGCCTTGTTGAAAACCTGTTCGGCAAATTCGGCAGCTTCTTCGGGGGTCATCTGGCGGCTTTTGTCGGACATTGGGCACTCCATTTTCTGTCGTTCGTAAAAGCCGACAGTTTCCCGAGCGGCTCAGGCACTGTCACTTGTTTTTTCTGATGCACCGCCATAGCGACATTCAATAGCAGCACTTTCAATAGCGATGTTTGCCACCCTGAATGTCCGTCAGCACCTGCTCGGTGACCTGCACATAAGTGTCAGTGCCCGGCAGCCAGGCGTAGATCGGATCGTCACCGGTCCTGCACGGGTCGAAGGCTTCGTCCTTGAGGCGGGTCTTCTGGTATTTGAATGTCCCGGTGGTTTCCATCTTCACTTTCACCCGCAGAAACAGCGGCACCGCATACGCCGGCATCTGTTGCCGCACGAACGCCAGCAGTTCGCTGAAATCCAGGGTCGCCAGGGATTCGGCGGGCGTGATTGCCGCCATCCCGGCCCGGCCGTTGGTGTTGCGGATTTCCACGCCATAGGCCACGGCTTCGGAAATATGCGGATGTTTCAGGAGGATGTTCTCGACTTCGGTGGTCGAGACGTTTTCACCTTTCCAACGATAAGTGTCGCCCAGTCGGTCGACAAACTGCGCGTGCCCGAAACCGATGTTGCGCAGCAGGTCGCCGGTATTGAAGTAACGGTCGCCCTTCTCGAACACATCATGCAGGACGACTTTTGCGGTTTTCTGCGGGTCGGTGTAGCCATCCAGCGGGGCCTTGTCGTCGATTTTCGCCAGCAATAAGCCCTGCTCGCCCTTGTCGACCTTGCGCATGAAGCCATTGGCTTGGCGGGTCGGCGCGCCACTGTCGTGGTCGTACGCCGCCAACTCCCAGGACATCAGGGAAAAACCGACCGTGTTGTCGAAATTCAGAATGTTGGTGAAGCCGATGTTGCCGTCACTGGCGGCATACAGTTCGCAGATGTGGTTGACGCCAAAACGCGTTTTGAACTCGTTCCACGCGCCGGGACGCAAGCCGTTGCCGATCATCTTGGTCACGCCGTGCTGGCTGTCGTCGGCACTGGGCGGTTGATCGACCAGGTAACGACACAACTCGCCGACGTAGCCGAGGGTGGTCGCGCGGTATTTGCGCACGTCACTCCAGAACTGGCTGGCGCTGAACTTGCGGCGGATGGCGAAACCCGAAGCGCCGCTGATGGCCGAACCCCAGCACACGCACAGGCCGGTGGCGTGATACAGCGGCAAGGTGCAATAGACGACGTCCTCGGGGCGCATGTCCAGCGCGATCATCCCGAAGCTGGCTGAGCTGCGCATCCAGCGCCCGTGCTTGAACACGCCGGCCTTGGGCAACCCGGTGGTGCCCGAGGTGTAGATATAGAAACAAGGGTCGTCGAAGAACACCTGCCGGCTGCTGGCGGGATTCTCGCTGTCGGCATCGATACTGGCCGTCATCAAGTTAATGAACCCGGTTGGGGCGATGCCCGGATGGTTCCAGGTGTCTTGATCGGCGACAAACCAGGTCCGCGCCGCCTCGATCGCTACGCGCTCGCGCACGGCCAGAAATGCCGGGACGAGCTCTTCGCCAACGACAATGGCGGCCGGCGCTACAAGGTTCAGGCTATGAGCCAGGGTGTCGCGGGTCTGCGAAGTATTGAGCAAGGCACTGATCGCGCCGACCTTGGCCACCGCCAGTATCGTCACCAGCAGTTCCGGGCGGTTCTCGATAAACACCGCCACCACATCACCCTTGCCGATGCCTTGGTCGATCAGGTGATGGGCGATGCGATTGGCCCACTGGTTGACCTGTGCATAAGTGAGCGAAACCTCGCCGTGCAGCAAGGCCGGGCCGTCAGGGTTGCGCAAGGTTGCTTGTTCGAAACTCCAGCCCAGGCCACACGTTTGGGTCGGGTCCTTGACGTTGGCGACCTTCATTCCCTTCACCACCCGTGGCAGGGCTTTGGCAATGGAAGGCAGCTTGCGGAGCATCATGCCCCAGGTAATCGTGTCGCTCATGGTTGCTCCCGTTCGATCTTTTTATTGTCGGGCGGCGCTGTTTGAAGCCCGAAAATACGTCAACGGTTCTTGAGCTGTACACGCGGTTTTTGAAATGTTTTGTATCCGCGATCTTCATCCGCGGCAGTAGTTGAATATCGTGAGCGCAAGTACACCGAATGGTTCCATCGAATCGCCGACGACCACGCAAAATGCAGGATGCACGATGGCCATTCTTGCAAATTGCACGAAAGTGAAAATAACCTGTAACTGTAAGATACTGTTTTTAAAGGAGATTATTAAAAATAAGATACTGGCACAATCACTGCAACCCTCTGTGCATGCTTGCCATTCAAGTCATCACGGAGCTGAAAGACATGAGCCTGATCCAGGAAAAATTTTCGTCCCTGTTCTCCAACTTTGAAGTCATCACCCAGGCCCGTCCTGACGGCGGAATTCTGCTGACGCTGCGCGGTGGAGGCAGAGAGTTCAAACGCTCGATTTCCTACCAGCAGCTTCACAACGGCGATCAACTGTCGTGGGTCATCAGCGCGATTCGCCGTGACCTTGCGGAACAGGCCAGCGAATTGCCGCAGATTTCCATGTTGCAGAGCCAGCAACGGTTTGCGTTGCCGACTTATCATTCGCTGTAAGCACTAAACACTGTAGGAGCCGAGCTTGCTCCGGGCGGCGTTCCGACGATAGCGGTTTGTCTGACACATTGATATTGGATGTGCCACCGTCATCGCGAGCAAGCTCGGCTCCTACAAGTTTTTGTGTCGTGCTTTAGAAAGTTGAAGGATCTATCCGCGCAAAACTGTCCACAGTGACATGCCCTGCCAGTTCGCCGCCCTCACGGGCCAGTCCGCAAGTGGCCATCCCCGCCTTACGCGCTGCATCCAGCTCTTCGACGATGTCCGACAGAAACAGAATCTGCCCGGCCTCAAGCTTGATCGCCTGAGTGATATTGGCGTAGGACTGCGCTTCACGCTTGGGTCCTGATGTGGTGTCGAAATAACCGCTGAACAACGGCGTCAAATCCCCCGCCTCCGAGCAGCCGAAAATCAGCTTTTGCGCCTGGATCGAGCCTGAGGAATAAACGAACAGTTGATAACCCGCCGCATGCCATTGCTTGAGCGCTTCAACCGCATCCGGATAAACGTGGCCCTTCAACTGCCCGGCCTGGTAGCCCTGCTCCCAAACCATCCCTTGCAACGCTTTCAACGGCGTGGCCTTACGGTCTTCGGCGATCCAGCCCAGCAGGATTTCAATGACGCGCTCGACATCGGCGTTCGGCTCATTGCTGTCGCGGCGCACGGCATCCAGTTGCTCGGCCACGTCGGCGCGCTCGGCCTGCTGACGCGCAAAGTCCGGCAGATGTTTGGCCGCGTAGGGAAACAACACATCGAACACAAAACTCACCGCGCTGGTGGTGCCTTCGATGTCGGTGAGAATCGCTTTGATCGGCATCGACTCAGTCCTCAAGACGCGGGAATTGGTTGGCGATGTCTTCGCCCGTGAAGTTGGCCACCCAGCCTTCCGGGTTGTTGAACAGGCGGATCGCGACGAAATGCGGGTGTTCGCCCATGTCGAACCAGTGTCTGGTGCCGGCCGGTACCGAGATCAGGTCGTTCTTCTCGCAGAGCACGGCGTAGACGTAATCGTCGATGTGCAGGGTAAACAGGCCACGGCCGGCGACGAAAAATCTTACTTCGTCTTCGCCATGGCGGTGCTCGTTGAGGAACTTGGCGCGCAATTCGACTTTTTGCGGGTGATCGCTGTTGAGGCTGATCACGTCGACCGTGATGTAACCACGTTCGGTCATCAGCTTGTCGATTTGCTCCTGGTAAGCAGCGATCACTTCTTCCTGGCTGGCACCGGGCTGGATCTTCGCAGCGGCTTGCCAGCGATCGAAACGTACGCCTTGCTCGGCCAGGGTCGACTGAATGTCTTCGAGATGGGTCAGCACCTTGTTGGGAATTTCAGGGCTGGAGACGTGATAGACGGACAGGCTGCTCATCAGGGCAACTCCTTAAGCTTGACGGTTAGAGAGCGAGCGGGTTTTCAACTCGCACTCGAACAAAAATTCAAAGGCCTCGATCTGCCGTAGCGCGTCGCTCATGCGTGCGCCCCAGGTGTAGAGGCCGTGGCCGCGAATCAGGTAACCGACGCAATCGGGATGGGCGTCGAGCCAAGGCTGCACCTTGGCGGCCAGGCGCGCAATGTCCTGATCGTTGTCGAAAATCGGCACGCGTATCCGGGATTCATGGGTCGACACGCCGCTGAAGGCTTTTTGCAGTTCGTAATCTTCGAACTCGATGAAAGCCTCCGGCGTCAGCCGCGACAGCACCGTGGCGTTCACCGAATGCGTGTGCAGCACCGCACCAATCTCCGCGCGCCAGCTATAAAGTTGGGTGTGCAGCAGGGTTTCGGCGGACGGCTTCTTGCCCGGTTCCAGGCTGTTGCCCGACAAATCGGTGGCCAGCACATCGTTGATGCCGAGTTGGCCCTTGTGCTTGCCCGACACCGTCAGCAAGGCTTCGGTTGGCGACAAGCGGGTCGAATAGTTGCTACTGGTGGCCGGCGACCAGCCGCGGCCATACAGAAAACGCCCGGCGTCGATGATTTCCTGGGCGAGGTGTTCACGGGTAAGGCTCATGGCCTGTCCTCTTGCATACGTGTGGCAATGATAACGGCAGCCGCGACGGCTGCGAGACTGGCAATACTAAAGGTCCATGCGGCGCCAAGGGCATTCCAGCTGTAACCGGAATACAACGCGCCCATTGCACCGCCGGTGCCGGCCAATGCGGCGTACAACGCCTGGCCCTGCCCTTGCTGGCGTGCGCCGAAGCTACGTTGCACGAATGAAATGGCAGCCGCGTGAAAGCTGCCGAACGTTGCCGCGTGCAACACCTGGGCAAACAGCAGTACCCAAAGGAATTCGGCCAACGACCCGAGCAGCAACCAGCGCAGCGCCGCCAACAGAAAACTCGCCATCAGCACACGGCGCAGGGAAAACCGCGCGAGAATTTTGCTCATGGCCAAAAACATCAAAACCTCGGCGACCACACCGACCGCCCAGAGCATGCCGATCACGCCACGGCTGTAACCCAGACGCTCAAGGTGCAGGGTCAAAAACGTGTAATACGGCCCGTGGCTCATCTGCATCAGCGCCACGCATCCATAAAACGCCAGAACGCCGGGGCTGCGTAGTTGCTTGATGAACCCCTCGCCCGCCACCCGGTTACCCGGCGCCGGTTGCGCGTTCGGCACCCACAGGCTGCTCAGTACGATGCCGGCCATGATCAACACCAGCGCCGCCGGGTAAATGTCCAGGCTCAGCCATTCGAACAAACGCCCGAGCGCGACAACAGTAATGATGAAGCCGATTGAGCCCCACAGACGGATCTGGCTATAGCGCGAGGTCTGGCCCTGCAAATGCGCCAGGGTGATGACTTCAAACTGCGGCAACACCGCGTGCCAGAAGAACGCGTGCAAAGCCATGACCATGGCCAGCCAGGCGTAAGTCTTGCTGACGAAGATCAGCGAGAACGTCAGCAGCGTGCACACCGCGCCGAAACGCACGATGGCCAGCCGCCGACCGGTGTAATCGCCGAGCCAGCCCCAGATGTTCGGCGCCACGCAGCGCATCAGCATCGGGATCGCCACCAGTTCGCCGATGCGCGCGGCGCTGAAACCCAGGTGATCGAAGTACAGCGCCAGAAACGGCGCTGTCGAACCGAGCAAGGCGAAATAGAAAAGATAGAAACTGGAAAGCCGCCAGTACGGGAGCGCCGCTGCAACCATCAGATTGCAGCGACTGTGAAGTCAGCCATTAAAGCTGACCCAGCACCGGCGTGCTCACGCGCACATCGGCGTTCTGCCCGCGGTGACGCAGCAGGTGATCCATCAGCACGATGGCCATCATCGCTTCGGCGATTGGCGTGGCGCGGATGCCGACGCACGGGTCGTGACGGCCCTTGGTGATGACTTCCACCGGGTTGCCATGGATGTCGATGGAGCGGCCCGGCGTGGTGATGCTGGAGGTCGGCTTCAACGCCAGATGCGCGACGATCGGCTGACCGGACGAGATGCCGCCGAGGATGCCGCCCGCGTTGTTGCTGAGGAAACCTTCCGGGGTCATTTCATCGCGATGTTCGGTGCCGCGCTGGGAAACACTGGCGAAACCGGCGCCGATTTCCACGCCCTTGACCGCATTGATGCTCATCAGCGCATGGGCCAGTTCGGCATCGAGGCGATCGAAGATTGGCTCGCCGAGGCCCGGCATCACGCCTTCGGCCACAACAGTGATCTTCGCGCCGACCGAATCCTGGTCGCGACGCAACTGGTCCATATAGGCTTCCAGTTCCGGCACTTTGTCCGGGTCCGGACTGAAGAAGGCGTTCTCTTCTACCGAATCCCAGGTCTTGAACGGGATTTCGATCGGGCCGAGCTGGCTCATGTAACCGCGGATCACGATGCCCTGGCTGGCCAGGTATTTTTTTGCAATGGCGCCGGCCGCGACGCGCATCGCGGTTTCGCGGGCCGAGCTGCGACCGCCGCCGCGATAATCGCGCTCGCCGTATTTGTGGTGATAGGTGTAGTCGGCGTGGGCCGGGCGGAACAGATCCTTGATCGCCGAGTAGTCCTTGGACTTCTGGTCGGTGTTGCGGATCAACAGGCCGATGGCGCAACCGGTGGTGCGACCTTCGAACACGCCGGAGAGGATTTCGACTTCGTCGGCTTCCTGGCGCTGAGTGGTGTGGCGACTGGTGCCGGGCTTGCGGCGGTCCAGGTCGCGCTGCAGATCTTCAAGGGAGATCTCCAGGCCCGGCGGGCAGCCATCGACAATGGCGACCAACGCCGGACCATGGCTTTCGCCCGCGGTGGTGACAGTGAACAGCTTGCCGTAGGTATTGCCGGACATGCAGGACGCTCCGTGAAATCGAACCCAAATACGTAATGCGCGCCAGTATACGCAGGCTACCCAACTAGTTCATCCTCGAACCTTATGGGTGTCCGTGAGTCCAACCGGCATCTTGTTGATGATGGCGTGATGATGCTGCGAGTTTTGCTCTTGAGCCTTACCTTGATTACGGGCTTCGCCCAGGCCACTGTTCTGCAACGGCCGATCTCCCTGGACACCGGCAGCGGTGAGCTTTTCGGCTCGTTGTTGCTGCCAAAATCCGACACGCCGGTGCCGGTTGTCCTGATCATTTCCGGCTCCGGTCCTACGGATCGTGACGGAAACAACCCCGATGGCGGGCGCAACGACAGCCTCAAACGGCTGGCCTGGGTGCTGGCCAAACACAATATCGCCAGTGTGCGCTATGACAAACGCGGCGTGGCGGCGAGCCTGGCGGCCACTCCGGACGAGCGCAATCTGACGTTGGAAGCCTACGTTTCCGACGCCGAAGCCTGGGGCCGCAAGCTCAAGACCGATCCGCGTTTCGGCCAGTTGATTCTGCTGGGCCACAGCGAAGGCGCCTTGGTCGCCAGCCTTGCTGCGCCGAGCGTCGATGCGGCGGCGGTGATTTCGGTGTCCGGTAGCGCGAGACCGGTTGATCAGGTCATTCGCCAGCAACTGAGCAATCGCCTGCCGCCGCCGCTGATGCTGCGCAGTAACGAGCTGCTCGACAGCCTCAAGGCCGGGAAAATCGACGACAACGTGCCGCCGCAACTTCAGGTAATTTTCCGTCCGAGCGTGCAGCCTTATCTGATTTCCCTGTTTCGCCAGGACCCGGCCGCGGCGTTTGCGAAGCTGAAAATGCCGGCCTTGATTATTCAGGGCAGCAACGATATCCAGGTCGGTGTCAACGATGCCCGCCTGCTCAAGTCAGCCAAACCCGACGCCGAACTGGCACTGATCGAAGGCATGAACCACGTCATGCGCATCGTGCCCAACGACGTCAAACGCCAATTGGCTTCTTATAAAGACCCGAATTTGCCCTTGGCGGCGGAATTGGGTTCGCGAATCCTTGGATTTATTGACGGACTTCGCTCCAGTTAAGCGCTGTTGCCCTCCAGTCCTGAAAAAAACGGCCGATAAGCCTTTGTCGCCAGCGCAATGACTGGTGACAAGTTGAGCTTGGACAGGATCTCGCCGTTATGACTGATACCCAGACTTCACCCGACACCACCGCTGAAAAAGACGCACCGCCAGCGGTCGAGCTGCCTTGGGCGGACGTCCACGTCGAGCACCACAAGATGCTCCGTCTGGCGCCGTTGCAGACCGATCGCAACACCGGTGGCCGCCCTCTTCGCTTCGTCGAATTCGGTTATGCCGAACGCAATGACAAGCAGCGCAGCCTGATGCGCATGAGCATCAACCTGCCCGGTCAGCGTGTGCGCAAGGAACAGAATCATCTGGACGTGTGGGTCGACCACACGGAAAAACGCGTGCACTTCGGCCCCGACAGTGGTCTGCAAATTGAACCGCTGAATCGCGGTATCGGCCGATTCATGGCGGCGCAAGGCATTACCTGGGTAAAGAAACGCTGGCCCGGCTACACCGTCGACGGTGTTGACCTGAACAACAAGGACGCGTTGAACGAAGACACGCGCCTGCGCCGCGATCATTTTTTGCGCATGCATGGCTTTGATGTGGTGTACGCCGACGCCCAACATTTGAAGGGCAGCGTCAAAGAGGTCCAGGTCAGCGACTTGCTGGGTGACTGGAACACGGAAAAACTGCAGATCGTGGAAATTCTTGAAGCGGCGCAGATGCTCCAGCAAGCCGAGCAGAATCTGGCCGAGCAGGAAGTCAAACTCAAGAAACACGAAGAGAAAGTCAGCAAGTACAAACGTGAAGACGCCGGGTTGCGTTTCACGATTACCTGTCTGGTGGCATTTGCGGTGTTTCAGGCGGGGTTGTTGATCTGGATTGCAACACACCGGTAGATCAAAAGATCGCAGCCTTCGGCAGCTCCTACAGGATTACACCATTCCCATGTAGGAGCTGCCGTGTAGTGGTCGAATGTTTTTGGACCATGATGTAGGAGCGTCGACTTTAGGAATCATCATGGGATATCGGGTTGTTACATCTGAGGAAAAAGCGGAGGCCATCCGTTTGGTTGTGGAGATGGATTACTCCATACCCAAAGCCTGTGAAGCTACCGGTGTTGGCCCTA
>NZ_JBLNNF010000034.1:0-28498 GCF_047784845.1 Pseudomonas sp. NFX98
GGCGGCATGACATTCAACATTGATGTCATGCCGCCATCGCGAGCAAGCTCGGCTCCTACAGTTACAGGCTGTACAGCAGGCATGAAAAAGCCCGGGGCCATTGCTGGCACCGGGCTTTTTACATCTTGCGAACGCTTATTCGCCCAGCACCTGACCTACAGTCGGATCCTTGAACAGGCGAGTCAACGCATCGCTCAACACGTCACTGACCAGCTTGGTGTTGGTTTCCTGGTTCGGCGCCATGCCGAAACGCTGGTCCAGGGACGCGCCGTAACGACCGCTGTAACGACGGTTGGCGTTCTGCACATCGGAGCGGAAGGTCGCGCCGATGGTCGCCTCGGTCACGTACATGCCCTCTTTAGGCGACTGATACTTCAGCTCGGCCAGGGTCACGGTGATTTGCGGTGCGTTTGCCGCATTGGTGGTCGGAGTGAAACCCAGCAGGCGCACAGCGGCTTCGGCCTGAGCCTGCAACTTCGGCAGGATCTGCGCGCCTTGCACGGTAATCGCGCTGGTTTCCGGGTACAAACCGCCACGAGTGCCCAGCGTCGGCGACGGACGTCCGTCCACCACACGCACCACAACAGGCTGACCGTGGCCAACGGGGGCCAGTTGCGCCGTCAGCTTGGGTTCCGGGTTCAGTTGTTGCGGGCTGTGGGCGCAGCCGACCAGCGTCAAGCTGGTCACAGTGATCAAACCGAACAACAGGCGTTGCAACATGCTCTTCTCTCCAGAATCAGGCACAAACAGGCCGGCAGTATAGCGGTGGGCCACTGCGGCTAACTAGGGTCATGCAACGATTACTGAAATCTCTGACAAACCCTCGGGAAAGCGGTTCCTGTCACACATTTTTCACTTGGCATTCACTTGCACGTCACGAGTTGCTGCGAACGTTGTCGGCAATCACCCAAAAGGTATCTCGCCATGCGTTTTCTCGTTTCGTTGTTCGAAGCACGCCCGCAGCACCGCTGCTTCGCCCTGCTCGACCGCAACGGCCATTGCCAGGCATTCAAGCAGTGCAACCTGCAGCCCATGGGCGATGGCTGGGTCGAAATCGAGGAAATCCGCCTCAACTGGCTGCACAAGCCCCTGCCCTCCAGCGCCCGCGTCGTTGCGCGCCAGCGACGCTCGCGGATGCAGCAACTGCTGACCACCTGACCGAACGCCTAACAAAAGTCATAAAACACGACCAATTCCCTGCGTTTCTTAGATACAATCTCCCCCCGATTATAAGGACGTCTCCTGATCGGGCCTCGCAGCACCGTCAATGCCCTGGTATTGACACCCCGCACCGCCCACAGAGAGCCGCCCACACAGATCGAGTGAAGCTGGCGCGCTTGCTGTTCCTCAAGCAAAACCTCCACTTTTCGCGAATCTGCAGAGCTGTCATTACGCTCGGTCACTGAGCTGTTTGCCCGTTTTGCCTGCCATGAGTTCCCTGGCGGCAAAGCATTCGGGCACGGTGCCAGGCAGAGGCAGCCCTTTTTTGAGGTTCACGTCTTCAAAAGAGCGTGAAAAAAACGGGTTTTCACAACTTCACAAGAGTGTGGCGAGCAAATGAATAGTTTTGCGTCTGAACATGCACCATTAGCGTCTAGAACAGCCCAACGACACAGGACCGGGTACGCCTCGAATACCGGAGCCTGAAGCCTGTCCGCTACGGATTTGGTTGCACAAACGGATGTATCGACCATAAGTCGAATTGCCAGCCGCATGTCGAAATGAGTTCATAGACCTCATTAGCCCGGCCGGTAGCGTCCGTCGAAGTTGCAAAAAATTGCGAAGATTCGGACATGGCGATCCTGCCATGGGGACCAGGGGCATCACTGACACGCCCCGGAACGCCTGGCAGCCATGCCGTCAATTTGGTGCTGCAGATTTTGGAGACGCGTTAAATGGCGCATAACGAAGCAGTCGACGTAGTACTGGTTGGGGCCGGCATCATGAGTGCCACCCTTGCAGTGCTGCTCAAAGAGCTCGACCCCGCGATCAAGCTGGAAGTCGTCGAGCTGATGGATTCCGGTGCCGCGGAGAGTTCCAACCCGTGGAACAACGCCGGTACCGGTCACGCCGGCCTGTGCGAGCTGAACTACACGCCGCAGGCTGCCGACGGCACCGTCGACATCAAGAAAGCCGTGCACATCAACACCCAGTTCGAGGTGTCGAAGCAGTTCTGGTCGTACCTGACCAAGAAAGGCACGTTCGGCTCGTGCAAATCGTTCATCAGCCCGGTGCCACACCTGAGCTTCGTGCAGAACGACAGTGGCGTGTCCTTCCTCAAGGAACGCTTCAAGGTGCTGAGCAAGCACCACGCCTTCTCGGACATGGAATACACCGAAGACAAGGCCACCATGGCCGAGTGGATGCCGCTGATGATGCCGGGCCGTCCGGCCGACGAAGTCGTCGCCGCCACCCGCGTGATCAATGGCACCGACGTCAACTTCGGCGCCCTGACCAATCAACTGCTCAAGCACCTGACCAGCGCACCCGATGCCCAGGTCAAGTACTGCAAGCGTGTGACCGGCCTGAAGCGCAACAACGGCGGCTGGACCGTCAGCATCAAGGACGTCAACAGCGGTAGCACCCGTGAAGTCGACGCCAAGTTCGTCTTCCTCGGCGCTGGCGGTGCGGCACTGCCGCTGCTGCAAGCCTCGGGTATCGAAGAAAGCAAAGGCTTCGGCGGTTTCCCGATCAGCGGCCAGTGGCTGCGTTGCGACAACCCGGAAGTGGTCAAGCATCACCAGGCCAAGGTGTACAGCCAGGCTGCCGTGGGTTCGCCACCGATGTCCGTGCCGCACCTGGATACCCGTGTCGTCGAGGGCAAGAAATCCCTGCTGTTCGGGCCATACGCCGGTTTCACCACCAAGTTCCTCAAGCACGGCTCCTTCATGGACCTGCCGCTGTCGGTTCGCGCCGGCAACATCGGCCCGATGCTGTCCGTGGCGAAAAACAACATGGACCTGACCAAGTACCTGGTCAGCGAAGTGATGCAATCGATGGAGCAGCGCCTGGAATCCCTGCGCCGCTTCTACCCGGAGGCGAAAGCTGAAGACTGGCGCCTGGAAGTGGCCGGCCAACGGGTGCAGATCATCAAGAAAGACCCGAAAAAAGGCGGCATCCTGCAGTTCGGTACCGAACTGGTCGCAGCCAAGGACGGTTCCCTTGCCGCCCTGCTCGGCGCTTCGCCAGGTGCATCGGTGACCGTTTCGATCATGCTGGAACTGATCGAGAAATGCTTCCCGAGCCAGGCCAAGGGCGAGTGGGCTGCCAAACTGGCGGAAATCTTCCCGGCTCGCGAGAAAGTCCTGGAAACCGACGCTGCGCTGTATCGCAAGATCAACACGCAGAACAACGTTGCCCTGGAACTGGTTGAAGCCAGCAGCGAGACCGAAAGCTACGCTTGATTCGGCCGTATGAAAAACGCCCCGTCCTCATTGAGGGCGGGGCGTTTTTTATGCCACGAGAAAGATCGCAGCCTCGCTTCGCTCGACAGCTCCTACAGATATAAGCGATCCATTTGTAGGAGCTGTCGAGCGTAGCGAGGCTGCGATCTTTTGATCTTAGCCGCGAACCTTTTCGATCAGCTCGATGTATTCCGGCGCATTGCGCTGATCCTGGATCAGGGCAACGAAGTCATTGCCGTGCTCGTCCTTGCCGTTGACGTCAAAACCCGCTTCGACGAAGAACGTCAGGAAACGCTCGAAATCGTCGATCCGCAGACCACGATAGGCCTTGATCAATTTGTGCAGGGACGGAGAAGTCGCGTCGACCGGTTCGAAATCGAGGAACAACTTGATCTGCTCATCGCCGATCTCGTCACCAATCACTTGTTTCTTATCTTTACGCATTGCCGACTCCAGCTCGCAGACATTTCACGGGCGGGCAGTTTACCCCTGCGCGGGCGCCGGGCTCAACGCGGACGAACAGCGCCGGTGTGCAAGTCGGCCCAAATGTGGCCGTTGGCGTAGCTGAGAAACTGGCAATACACCGTGTCATTGCGCAACAAGTCGATCACCACCCGGTATTGCGCCAACGGGTAATAGAGCGTGAGGGTTTTGGATTTTTCGTCGTAGACCGGTTTTTTCAGGCTTTTGCTTTCGCCATCGAAATTGACCAGCACCTGATTGATCGTCGCGCCCTTGTTCAAGGATTTGCCCTTGAGGCGGACCAATAGCGGCGAAGTGACCGGAATTGGCTGCTGGTTGGACTGGCGCTGACTGCCAACCACCACTGAATATTCGGTGACTTGCAGCAGTTGTTGCTGCTCAGGTTCAGCGTCACGCAGGGTCAGGTCATCCGGCGGCAAGAACTGCCCGTGCATCGGCGCCGGGGCAGCAGCCAATGGCAGGCTGAGGGTCAGCAACAAAGCGGCACAGCTGCGGATCAAAAAACTCATGACAGGCTCCGGAATCGGGGCCGAGCACTCTAGCATGGGCTGGAGGAAGTGGTTCAAGCGCACAGTAACCACTGTGGGAGCGAGCTTGCTCGCGATAGCGTCGGCACATCCGACATCAATGTGTCAGACAGACCGCCATCGCGAGCAAGCTCGCTCCCACAGGGTGAAAATCAATCGAACTGCGCGTGCATCCAGGCCTGATACTCGGCAACACCCGGCTCGCCTTCACGCGGCGCCCAATGGGCCAACTCACCCTCGCCGACTGGACGGTAAGGGCCGGCCTTGCATTCGAACATCAGGCTGTCAGCTTCGAGCACGACCAGGGCATGGAAGACACCGATCGGCAGATCAACGCCAATGCAATCACCGCCAACCTGCAGGACCGTTTTACTCAGCACCGCGCCGGCCTCATCGAAGATCAGCACGCCGAGCCTTCCTTTGAGGACCAACAGGGTTTCAGCCTTGTTCTCGCTCAGGTGACGGTGAGGCTGGATATAGGTTGAAGGCTGCAACCCCACGGCCATTCGATGACACGCATCTTCCATCTGATGGAAGTTATGATTCTGACGCCCACGAGGATTAGCCGCCGCTTTCTCGGCCAACTCGGCAAACAGGGTCTGATCAAGAAAGCTGGGCGTGTTCATCTTCTTACATTCCTTTAACGGCAAAAATCCCGTTGGCGTTGCGCCAGTAGCCCTTGTAGTCCATGCCGTAACCGAAGATGTAACGGTCGATGCATGGCAGACCAACGAAGTCGGCCTTCAGGTCCGGACGGGCCTTGCGGTCGTGGTCCTTGTCGATCAGCACGGCGGTGTGCACTTTACGGGCACCGGCGTGTTTGCAGAAATCGATGATCGCGCCCAGGGTATGACCTTCGTCGAGGATGTCGTCGATGATCAGCACGTCACGGTCGATGAACGACACTTCCGGCTTGGCTTTCCAGAACAGCTCGCCGCCGCTGGTTTCGTTGCGATAACGGGTGGCGTGCAGGTAGGACGCTTCCAGCGGGAACTGCAAATGAGTGAGCAATTTGCCGGCAAAAATCAGCCCGCCGTTCATCACGCAGAACACCACCGGGTTGCTGTCCGCCAGTTCATCGTTGATGTGCGCACCGACGCGAGCGATGGCCGCCTCGACTTCAGCTTCGGTGTACAGGCAGTCAGCCTCTCGCATGATTTGACGGATATGCTCGAGATCAGCGGACATGGCGCTCTCCAAGGGGGGACGGATTCGGAAAAGCGGGCAAAGGTACGCATCCCGAACGGCCAGATCAAGCCTTTGTGGACTAACGTACTCTAATGTCTATAGGACAACACCCTCGGATAGATTAATCTAGGCCGGTTTTTTTGCCCGCCGCCGGAGCCTTTCCCATGCCCATCCTCGAGATCCGCCACCCGCTGATCCGTCATAAACTTGGCCTGATGCGCCGCGCAGACATCAGCACCAAGAATTTCCGTGAGCTCGCTCAGGAAGTCGGTGCCCTGCTGACCTATGAAGCCACCAAAGACCTGCCGCTGGAATCCTACGATATCGAAGGCTGGTGCGGCACTGTGTCGGTCGAGAAAATCGCCGGCAAGAAGATTACCGTGGTACCAATCCTGCGTGCAGGTATCGGCATGCTTGAGGGCGTGCTCAGCCTGATCCCGGGCGCCAAGGTCAGCGCCGTGGGCGTTGCCCGCAACGAAGAAACCCTTCAGGCCCACACGTACCTGGAAAAACTGGTCCCGGAAATCGACGAACGCCTGGCGATGATCATCGACCCGATGCTCGCCACCGGCAGTTCCATGGTTGCCACCATCGACCTGCTGAAAAAAGCCGGCTGCCGCGACATCCGCGCCATGGTGCTGGTCGCCGCCCCGGAAGGCATCGCCGCTGTCGAGAAAGCGCACCCGGACGTGACCATCTACACCGCTTCCATCGATCAAAAACTCAACGAACACGGTTACATCATCCCGGGCCTGGGCGATGCTGGCGACAAGATCTTCGGCACCAAGCAGAAGGACGCGTGAGCATGCAGCAAGAGTTCAACGATCCGCTCTGGCGCACGGTGCTGTCCGGCGCCCAGATGCTGTTCGTGGCCTTCGGCGCCCTGGTGTTGATGCCGCTGATTACCGGCCTCGACCCGAACGTGGCGCTGTTTACCGCAGGTCTTGGGACGATCCTGTTCCAGATCGTCACCGGGCGTCAGGTGCCGGTGTTCCTGGCATCGAGTTTTGCCTTCATCACGCCGATCATTCTCGCCAAGGGCCAGTTCGGCCTCGCCGCGACCATGGGCGGCGTGATGGCGGCCGGTTTCGTCTATACCTTCCTCGGCCTGGCCGTGAAGATCAAAGGTACCGGCTTCATCGATCGCCTGCTGCCACCCGTAGTGATCGGCCCGGTGATCATCTCCATCGGGCTCGCCATGGCGCCGATTGCCGCCAACATGGCGATGGGCAAGGCGGGTGACGGTAGCGAGCTGATTCATTATCAGACCGCGATGCTGATCTCGATGCCCGCGCTGCTGACGACCCTGATCGTCGCGGTGTTCGGCAAAGGCATTTTCCGCCTGGTGCCGATCATCTCCGGCGTGCTGGTGGGTTTTGGCATGGCGTTCTATTTCGGCGTGGTCGACACGGCGAAGATTGCTGCGGCGCCGTGGTTCGCCATCCCGCACTTCACCGCGCCGGAATTCAACTGGCAGGCGATCCTGTTCATCGTTCCGGTAGCCCTGGCCCCGGCCATTGAGCACATCGGCGGCGTGATCGCCGTGGGTAGCGTGACCGGTCGCGATTACCTGAAGAAGCCCGGCCTGCACCGCACCCTGCTTGGTGACGGCATTGCCACCACCGCAGCCGGTCTGTTCGGCGGCCCGCCCAACACCACCTACGCCGAAGTGACTGGCGCGGTGATGCTGACCAAGAACTACAACCCGAAAATCATGACCTGGGCGGCGATCTTCGCCATCAGCCTGGCGTTCGTCGGCAAGTTCGGCGCGCTGCTGCAAAGCATTCCAGTGCCGGTGATGGGCGGGATTCTGTGCCTGTTGTTCGGTTCGATTGCAGCCGTCGGCATGAACACGCTGATCCGCCACAAGATCGATCTGGGCGAGGCGCGCAATCTGGTGATTGTGTCGGTAACCCTGGTGTTCGGGATTGGCGGTGTGCTGGTTGGCACCGGCACCGGTCCGGATGATTTCGGCCTCAAAGGCATTGCACTGTGCGCCGTGGTGGCGATTGCGCTGAACCTGATCCTGCCGGGCAATGACAGCTGGAAGCACAAGAAGGCGGATGAGCCGCTGATCTAAGCCAGCCTCGAGAACGCTATCGCGGGCAAGCCTAGCTCCTACAGGTTTCATGTCGACCACACCCTTGTGGATCGACACAACTTTGTAGGAGCAAGGCTTGCCCGCGATGCTTTTAGAGCATCAACGGCGCTCGCTCGCACAACACACTCAACGCCTGCGCCCAACGCGGATCATCGTTGAGGCACGGCACCAGCACCAACTCTTCGCCCCCCGCCTCGCGGAACTGTTCCAGCCCGCGATCACCAATTTCCTCCAGCGTCTCGATGCAATCGGCGACGAACGCCGGGCACATCACCAAGACCTTCTTCACGCCATTTTTGGCCAGTTCATCGAGGCGTGCCTCGGTGTAGGGTTCAATCCATTTGGCGCGGCCCAGGCGTGACTGAAACGACACCGACCACTTACCGTCCGGCAAGCCCATGCGTTTGGCAAACTCTGCGGCGGTGCGCAGGCACTGGCCGCGATAACAGGTCGCGACCACCTCCGGCGGCGCACCGGCGCAGCAATCGCCACCGCCCTCGAAGCTGTGGCCCGGGTTGAGTTTGGTCAGGTGCCGCTCTGGCAAACCATGGAAACTCAGCAACAGATGATCGTAATCCTGTTGCAGATACGGCTTGGCCGTGGCCACCAAGGCGTCGAGGTATTCCGGCTGATCGTAGAACGGCTGGAGTACCGACAGTTGCACATCGAGTTTTTTCTCGCGCACGACGCGCCTGGCCTCCTCGATCACCGTCGTGGTGGTGCTGTCGGCGAACTGTGGATAAAGCGGCGCCAAGGTGATGCGTTTGTTCCCCGCCGCCACCAGACGCAGCAGCGTCGACTCGATGGACGGCTCGCCGTAACGCATCGCCAGCTCTACAGGCCCGTGCTTCCATTGTGCGGTCATGGCCTGTTGCAGGCGGCGACTCAGCACCACCAGCGGCGAGCCCTCCTCCCACCAGATCGAGGCATAGGCATGGGCCGACTGCTTGGGACGGTTGACCAGGATCAACGACACCAGCAGACGCCGCACCGGCCATGGCAGGTCGATCACGTACGGGTCCATCAGAAACTGATTGAGGTAGCTGCGCACATCCGCCACCGAGGTGGAGGCAGGAGAGCCCAGGTTGACCAGAAGCAACGCGTGATCGGTCATGCAACGTCCTATTTCATAGGCGGCTGGACAGGTCGTCCAGGGCCGCGCGCAAATCAGTGAACTGGAAAGTGAATCCTGCCTGGAGCAAGCGCGCCGGCATGGCCCGCTGGCCACCCAGCAGCAACAACGACAACTCGCCCAGACCGACCTTCAACGCAAAGGCCGGCATCGGCATGAACGCCGGGCGGTGCAAAACGCTGCCCAGGGTTTTGGCAAACTCGCGGTTGCGCACCGGCTTCGGTGCGCAGGCATTATATGGACCGACGGCTTCATTGCGATGCAGAAGAAAATCAATCAGGGCGATTTGATCGTTGATATGGATCCACGGCATCCACTGCCGACCGTTGCCGATCGGCCCGCCCAGCCCCAGTTTGAACGGCAACAGCAGGCGCGACAAAAAGCCGCCCTCGGCCGACAACACCAACCCGGTGCGGATGAGGATCACGCGAATGCCCAAGGTTTCGGCACGCTGTGCGGTCTCTTCCCAGGCGATGCACAACTGGCTGGCGAAATCGTCGATCACCGGGGGCGAGTCCTCGGTCAACTCACGTTCACCGCCGTCGCCGTACCAACCGACCGCCGACCCCGAAATCAAAACCTGCGGTTTTTGCTCACGGCTTTCGAGCCAGGCCAGCAAGGTTTCGGTCAGGGTGATGCGGCTGCTCCACAACAAGGCTTTGCGCTTGTGCGTCCACAGTCGGTCGGCAATAGGCGCGCCAGCCAAGTTGATAATGGCATCGACCGGCTCCTGTCCGATGTCCTCTAGCCGGGCAATGCCTCGCACCTGAGCGCCGCAGACTTTAGTGACTTTTGCCGGCGTGCGACTCCAGACTGTGAGGCGATGGCCCTGACTCAACCAGTGTCGGCAGAGCTGACGTCCTATCAAACCAGTACCGCCGGTCAGCAATATGTGCATGACTTCTTCCTCGCGTGGCGTTTTACCCTGATGACTAGTCTATTTTTATAAGCAAGGGATCTTTGATATCGGGCAGGCTCTGTGTTTAACAATAGGCCAAGCTGTCGGAACGAGAACGCTAAAAGTTATACCAAAAAACAATATTGTACAGGTTTCAACCCCGGCGTAGTCTGTACAGAAAGGTAAACGAGGCCCTTATGACTGTACCTATCGCAATCATCGGCACCGGCATCGCCGGACTCTCAGCCGCACAAGCCCTGACTGAGCTGGGGCATGTCGTGCAACTTTTTGACAAAAGCCGCGGCAGTGGCGGACGCATGTCGAGCAAGCGCAGCGATGCGGGAGCGCTGGACATGGGCGCGCAATATTTCACCGCCCGCGACCGCCGCTTCGTCACCGAAGTGCAGCGCTGGCAAGCCAACGGCTGGGTGGCCGAATGGACGCCGCAGCTGTACACCTTCCATGGTGGCCAACTCAGCCTGTCGCCGGACGAACAGACCCGTTGGGTCGGCACGCCGCGCATGAGCGCCATCACCCGCGCCCTGCTTGGTGACCTCGAAGTGCATTTCGCCTGTCGGATCACCGAGGTCTATCGCGGTGAAGAACACTGGCATCTGCAGGATGCCGAAGGCTTCACCCATGGGCCGTTCAGTCACGTCGTGATCGCCACGCCGGCTCCGCAAGCCACCGCGCTGCTGGCCTCCGCACCCAAGCTCGCCGGGGCCGCCGCCGGGGTGAAAATGGACCCCACCTGGGCCGTGGCGCTGGCGTTCGAAACCCCACTGGATACACCCATGGAAGGTTGCTTCGTGCAAGACAGCCCGCTGGACTGGCTGGCACGCAACCGCAGCAAACCCGGCCGCGACAACACCCTCGACACCTGGGTGCTGCACGCCACCAGCGCCTGGAGCCGCCAGCACATCGACCTGCCAAAAGAAGCGGTGATCGAACAGTTGCACGGTGCGTTCGCCGAAATGCTGCACGACTCGATGCCCGCACCGACCTTCAGTCTCGCCCATCGCTGGCTCTATGCCCGCCCTGCCATCAGCCATGAATGGGGAACCCTGGCCGATGCGGATCTGGGCCTGTATGCGTGTGGCGACTGGTGCCTGTCGGGACGTGTCGAAGGCGCTTGGCTCAGCGGCCAGGAAGCCGCCCGCCGCCTGCATGAGCACCTGCAGTGACCGGCATCAATCCGCTGCTGTCGACCCGGACAGCAGCCCGACAAAAAACCTATACATAAAATTTGACTTGTATAGCTTCGAATCTAAGATCAAGTTATGTTGTACAGCTGATGCTCTGTACAGATTTTGATTCGAGGTGCCTTCCATGCCGCTGCTCACCACCAAACCGAAAATCGCCATCAGCGCCTGCCTGATGGGGGCCGAGGTGCGCTACAACGGCGGGCACAAGGCTTCGCAACTGTGCAGCCGCATCCTTACCGATTACTTCGATTTCGTGCCGGTCTGCCCGGAAGTCGCCATCGGCCTGGGCATTCCGCGCCAGCCGATACGGCTGGTGGGTGATCCGGATCAGCCCGACGCCGTCGGCACGGTTGATCACAAGCTCAACGTCACCCGGCCACTGGCCGCCTACGGTCGACAAATGGCGGCGGAACTGGACGATATCTGCGGCTACATCTTCATGCAGAAATCCCCGTCCTGTGGCCTGGAGCGGGTCAAGGTCTACCATGCCAACGGCGCACCGGTCGATGGCGGTGGCCAAGGCATCTATGCCCGTGCCTTCTGCGACTTGCATCCTGATTTGCCGGTGGAAGAAGACGGCCGGCTCAACGACCCGGTGCTGCGGGAAAACTTCCTCACCCGCGTTTTCGCCTACGGCGCCTGGCAGCAATTGCTGCAACAAGGCTTGAGCCGTCGCGGCCTCACGGATTTCCATTCGCGCTACAAGTACCTGTTGATGGCCCACAACCCAGTGCAATACAAAACCCTGGGCGCACTGCTGGGCAATATGCGCGACACCGATCCGCAGGAACTTGGCCCACGTTATTTCAGTGAGCTGATGGCCGCCCTGAAAAAGTGCGCCACACGGCGCACCCACACTAATGTCCTGCAGCACATCAGCGGTTATCTCAAACAGGCAATCAGCGCTGAAGACAAACAGGAAGTGCAGCACGTCATCGGCCAGTACCGTCACGGCATCGTGCCGCTGGTGGTGCCACTGACCCTGCTCAAGCATCACTTTCGCCAACATCCGGATCCGTACATTGCGCAGCAGGTCTACCTGCAACCGCACCCGGAGAATCTCAGCCTGCGAAACGCAATCTGATGAAAGCCGCACTCGACAGCAGCGCCGGCGAAGACCTGGGCAGCGACTTCAAGAAAGCGCTCGATGAAGGCTGGCTGCCCATTCGCGAAGTGGCCCGCCAGACTGGCGTCAACGCCATCACCTTGCGCGCCTGGGAACGGCGCTATGGCCTGATCGTGCCGCAGCGCACACCCAAGGGCCATCGACTGTTCTCGGCCGAGCATGTGCAACGCATCCTGACGATCCTCACCTGGCTCAACCGCGGCGTCGCCGTCAGCCAGGTCAAGCAACTGCTCGACACCCCGCAAGCCTTTGGCGAACAGGTCGAAAATGACTGGCACCCGCAGCGTCAGGCATTGCTCCAGGCGGTCATGCAATTGAACGAGCGAACGCTGGACGATAGCGTCAACCAGGTCATGGCGCTGTACCCGCCGCGAACCTTGTGTGAACAACTTCTGCTGCCACTCCTGGCCGAACTGGAACAACGCTGGCAGGGCCAATTCGGCGCACAGCTGGAACGTGTGTTTTTTTATTCCTGGCTTCGCAGCAAATTCGGCGCACGTATCTACCATAACAACCGTCAGCTACACACCGCGCCACTGCTGTTGATCAACCACTCGGACCTGCCACTGGAACCTCACCTGTGGCTCTGCGCCTGGCTGATCAGCAGCGCCGATTGCCCGGTGGAAGTATTCGACTGGCCACTGCCCGTCGGCGAACTGGCGCTGGCGGTCGATCACCTGCAACCCCGTGGCGTACTGCTGTATTCCAGCAAAGCCATAAACCTTTTGCAGCTGGCGAAACTTTTCAAAGGCCTCAGTTGCCCAAAAATGATCGTCGGACCAACGGTGCGCATTCACCACATCGAGTTGTCCGTCAAAACTTCAGAAATTGCTGATCTGTTCCTGGCCGAAGACCCATTGTCGGCTCAGCAGATCCTGGTTCAGTGCGGGCTTGTTTAATGTGGGCATCAACATGCAATTGATCTGGCTGCGCAGTGATCTGCGCGTACACGACAACACCGCCCTCTCGGCCGCCGCAGCGGTTGGCCCGTGTGTGGCGGTGTTTCTGTTGAGTCCGCAACAATGGCTGGAACACGACGACGCCCCGTGCAAAGTCGATTTCTGGCTGCGCAACCTCCATGAACTGAAGCATGCGTTGGGCGAGGTGAACATTCCCCTGTTGATCCGCGAGGCACCGCACTGGGATGAAGCGCCGAAAGTGCTGTTGGATCTTTGTCGCGCGCTGAACATCGAGGCCGTGCACTTCAATGAGGAATACGGCATCCACGAAAGCCGCAGGGATGCAGCAGTGGCCGAAACACTGAATGCTCAGGACATCGGCGTTCATAGCTATTTCGATCAGTTGCTGTTCAAGCCGGGCAGCGTGCTGACCAGAACCGGCACGTACTTTCAGGTCTTCAGCCAGTTCCGCAAGGTCTGCTACGAACGCTTGCACCGGTCACTGCCACGTCTTGTCAGCGCTCCGATGAAGCAAGCGCCGCTGAGCATCGCCAGTGATGAAGTCCCGACCCGGATCAAAGGTTTCGCCCCACCCACCGACAACCTTCGCGCACTGTGGCCGGCCGGGGAAGCCGAAGCCCGGCGTCGCCTCGACACCTTCGTCGACGCCCAGATCGACTACTACCAAAGCGAGCGGGATTTCCCGGCGAAACCTGGCACCAGCCAACTCTCGGCCTACCTCGCCGCCGGGGTGATTTCCCCACGCCAGTGCTTGCACGCCGCACTGCAAAGCAATCAGGGTGAATTCGAGAGCGGCAAGGTTGGTGCCGTGACCTGGATCAATGAACTGCTGTGGCGCGAGTTCTATAAACACATTTTGGTGGGCTATCCAAAAGTGTCGAGGCACCGTGCTTTTCGCCCGGAAACCGAGCCCCTGGCCTGGCGCGACGCACCCGAGGAACTCGCTGCCTGGCAGCAGGCCCGTACCGGTTTGCCGATTATCGACGCGGCCATGCGCCAACTGCTCGAAACCGGCTGGATGCACAATCGTTTGCGCATGGTGGTGGCGATGTTCCTGACCAAAAACCTGTTGATCGACTGGCGTGAGGGCGAACGCTTCTTCATGCGTCACCTGATCGATGGCGACCTCGCGGCAAACAATGGCGGCTGGCAATGGAGTTCATCCACCGGTACTGACTCGGCGCCCTACTTCCGGATCTTCAATCCCTTGAGTCAGTCGGAAAAGTTCGATGCCGAAGGCGTGTTCATCAAACATTGGTTGCCGGAACTGGCCGGGCTGAACAAAAAACAAGTGCACAACCCGGCACATCTCGGCGACTTGTTCGGCGCGCCGGACTATCCACCACCCATCGTCGATCTGAACTCCTCCCGCGCGCGGGCCCTTGCGGCCTTCAAGAATTTGCCGTCACGACAGAGCGCCGGAGGCGAACATGAGTAGTTTCCTTTACGTGGCGCGTTACCAGCGGTTTTTTATTACCGCAGAAATGCTCTATGAACCTCTACAGTTACGGGGCCAGACAATTGTCGGGCTGAAAAGGAGAACGGGATGAGTCTTACGCCTCCACGAAGGTACTGGCTGACCGGAGCGAGCAATGGCATTGGCGCCGCACTGGCAGAAGAAATACTGAAAACCGGCGCGCACCTGGCCGTCAGTTCACGTTCAGCGGCACCACTGAAAGCCTTGTCCCAACGTTATCCCGGGCAAGTGCTGGTGCTGGCGGGCGACCTGACCAACAGCCAGTCCGTACGTGAAATTGGCGAACAGATTGCCGAGGACTGGGGCTCGCTGGACACGGTGATTCTCAATGCCGGCACCTGTGAATACGTGGATGCCAAACAGATCGATGCCTCGATCGTCGAACACGTGGTGCGCACCAATCTGCTTGCCAGCAGCTATTGTGTCGAAGCCGCGCTGCCGTTGCTGCGAGCCGGTATCGCACCGCATCTGGTCGGCATGGCGAGCTCGGTGACTTATCTGCCATTGCCCCGCGCAGAGGCCAATGGCCGTTCGCGAGCCGGCCTGCGCTACCTGTTCGAGTCCATGCGCATCGATGTGGCTTCGGAAGGCATCGAGGTCACCGTGGTCAGTCCCGGCGCTGTTGACACTCCACTGCCGGCAAAAGATGAAATGTCGATGCCTATGAACTGGCCGGCGGATAAAGCGGCGCGACATATCTTCGCGAAACTGGGAAGCCGTCCGCTGGAGATCACGTTTGCGGGAATGTTCATGGCGGCCCTGTGGCCGATGCCGGATTTTCCTGACCGGGTGGAACCGACGCTCGGTTCACGCAGCAGCCCGCCGATAGAGGACTAGCCGCGGGCATTGAGCGTCCGTCAGTGCTTTCACACAGCACTGGCCGACTGCCTTACACTGCGCGCCATGAAAACCATTCCCCACACACAAATCGCTGAGCCGGCAGTCACCTGCTCGACTTGCGCAGCCTGCTGCTGCCAACTCGAAGTCATGCTGATCACCGACACGGGCGTGCCCGAGCGGTACATCGATACCGACGATTGGGGCGGGGAAGTCATGCTGCGCCTGGATGACGGCTGGTGTGCCGCGCTGGATCGCGACACGATGATGTGCACCATCTACGAAAAACGCCCGTTGATTTGCCGGGAGTTCGAGATGGGCGCGCCTGAATGCATAGATGAGCGCCAAGGGATTTCGACGGCGTATCGCTAAACCTGAAACCAGCTTGTCTCCTGTAGGAGCGAGCCTGCTCGCGATGGCGGTTTCAGACTCAACATTGATGTTGACTGACAGGCCGTTATCGCGAGCAGGCTCACTCCCACAGGGTTTTTGGCAACTTGTTGAAGTAGTGGTGCTTACAACGGCATCGTGTAATGCAACGCGTAACTCTCTACCCCGTTGTTTGGGCTGCTGATCCCGGCATTGGAATAGTGAGTTGCACGAATCCCGACTTCATGTCCGCCCGCAAAGCGCAGGCCAACACCAAAACGGTCTTCGAACTGAAACGAACTTCCGAGATCGTTGTTTTCGATTTCGGTGTCGGAAAACAACGCCACGCCAACCCCAAGCTCTACATAAGGTTTTACGTTCTGGCCGGCAAACTCGTAAACCAGCACGGGTGAGAACGACAGGCTGTTGTTGCCGGAGGTCTTGTCACCCTCCCAATAGGTGTAAGCACCGCTCCAATAACCGGTCAATCGACCGACGTCGGTCTGCCACCAACTTTGATCCCAATCGAATTGCAAGCCCAGGCGATAAGTCATGGTCGACTCGCCGGTCTGACCGACCGCGAATTCCACGCCTGCCGCCTGTGCAGTGAAACTGTGCCCCATCAACGCAGCCGCAATCGCGGCCAAACAGAATAGTCGCTTCATTAGAAACTTCCTTTTCCGAACGATTTCGTTTGGTATTTTTGTTGCTCGACACTCACAGCTATAGAAGTCGGCGATTTATCAGAAGTTCACCCCGATTTTTAAAAACCCCAGCAAGAGTTGACTACCCTTCGAAGCTTCGCACAACCCCAGCGTTATTCCACAATATCGGCAATATATTTGCGAAATGAACCGGATCGGCACTGCTCCAGAACTGCGCAGGGCGAGCAGGCCCATCGGCGAGCAATTCACGCTCGGCCAAAAGGCGCTGAAGTTGACGAGCGACCGCGGCGCCGGTGTCGATCAGGCTGATGTCATCGGGGATCATCTGCTTGAGCAGCGGCTTGAGGAAAGGGTAATGGGTGCAGCCCAGGATGATGGTGTCAGCGCCTGCGCCGAGCAGCGGCCCGACGTAACTTTCGAGCAACCGGCGCAGCGCAGGACTGTGCAGATCGCCGTTTTCAATCAGCTCGACCAACCCGGGGCAAGGCTGGGTGATGACTCGCACATCCGTGGCGAACCGGTCGAGCAGCGCCGCGAACTTGGCGCTCTGTAACGTGCCGGTGGTGGCCAGCACGCCGACCACGCCACTGCGAGTTGCGGCGGCGGCCGGTTTGACTGCCGGCTCCATGCCGACGATGGGCCATTCGGGGTAATCGCGGCGCAAGTCGGCAACGCCTGCAACCGTTGCCGTGTTGCAGGCCAACACCAAGGCCTTGGCGCCCTGACGATGAAAAAAATCGGCCATCACGCTGCAGCGCTGCTGGATAAATTCCGGGGTTTTCTCGCCGTAGGGAATGTTCCCGCAATCGGCGACGTACAGAAGCGATTCGTTGGGCAATAAACGCTGGATCTCGGCCAGCACCGAAAGCCCACCGACGCCGGAGTCGAACACGCCGATCGGCGCTTCACGCATGCTTTGGCCCACAAACGCTGCATTTCGGATCACGCTTGACTCGCAGCTCACGGAAACGCGAGCCCAACGCATCGATCAGCAACAGGCGCCCCACCAGCGGCTCGCCGAACCCGGCCAGCAGCTTCAGCGCTTCGAGCGCTTGCAAACTGCCGACCAACCCCACCAACGGACCGACTACACCGGCCTCGCTGCAGGTCAACTCGGCTTCGCTGCCGTGCCCGTATAAACAGTGGTAGCACGGGCTCTCAGCACGGCGCGGGTCGAACACCGACAACTGCCCTTCAAGACGAATCGCCGCACCGCTGACCAGCGGCTTGCCCGCACCCACGCACGCAGCGTTGACCGCTTCACGGGTGGAGAAATTGTCGGAACAATCGAGAGCCAGATCCACCCCGGCCACGGCAGCGGCCAATGAGTCTTCATCCAGCGCCGCGCGATGGGCGACCAGTTGAATCTCGGGGTTTATGGCGGTCAGGCGCTTGATCGCCGAATCGACCTTGGTCATGCCGACGCTGTCGGTGTCGTGGATGATCTGGCGTTGCAGGTTGGTCAGATCGACCGTGTCAAAGTCCGCCAGATGCAACTCGCCAACGCCCGCTGCCGCCAGATAAAGCGCCACCGGGGCACCGAGTCCGCCAAGACCGACGATCAGCACACGGCTTTCTTTCAATCGCAACTGACCGTCGATATCGATGTGCTGCAACAGAATCTGCCGGCTGTAGCGCAGCAATTCCTGGTCATTCAGCATGGCAAGCGTCCCAGACTGATGCGTTGATGGCCGCCCAGATCGGTGCGGCTGTGGACTTCTCCAAAGCCGCGGGTCAGCAGCAGATCGCGCACCGCCTCGGCCTGATCGTAACCGTGTTCGAGCATCAGCCAGCCACCGGCCTCAAGATGATCCGGCGCCTGGGCGACGATCAACCGCAGATCGTCGAGCCCATCGACGCCTGCCACCAGGGCGCTGGCCGGTTCGAAGCGCACGTCACCTTCCACCAGGTGTGGATCGGTGGCAGCGATGTACGGCGGATTGCTGATGATCAGTTGAAAACGCTGACCTTCCAGTGCGCTGAACCAGTGACTGCTCAGCACCGTGGCGTTGTTCAGATGCAGACGCTGGCGATTGCGCTCGGCCAGGGCCACGGCTTCCAGCACGCGGTCCACGGCAGTGACTTTCCACGCCGGACGTTCGCTGGCCAGGGCCAGAGCGATGGCGCCGCTGCCGGTGCCCAGATCAAGTACTTTTGCGGGCGTGGCAGGCAGCAGTTCAAGCGCGGCCTCCACCAGCAACTCGGTGTCCGGGCGCGGAATCAGTGTGTGCGGCGCTACTTCCAGATCGAGCTTCCAGAACCCTTGCTGCCCCAGAATGTAGGCCACCGGCTCACCGCCGCGACGGCGCTGCAAATACTCGGCGAAAGTCAGCGCCGCTTCGCTCGGCACGATGCGCTCCGGCCAGGTGTGCAAAAAGCTGCGGGACTTGCCCAACGCCGCCGCCAGCAACAATTCGGCATCCAGACGCGCCGTGGGCGAGTCGGGCAAATCGGCGGCGCGCAACAAACTGGCAATGATCGTCATTTACTCACCTATCGCCGCAAGTTGATCGGCCTGGTACTCGGCCAACAACGGCTCGATCACCGCATCGACGCCACCGGCGAGGATTTCGTCGAGCGAATACAGCGTCAGGTTGACCCGATGGTCGGTGACCCGGCCCTGGGCAAAGTTGTAAGTGCGAATCCGCTCGGAGCGATCACCGGAACCCACCAGCAATTTACGCTCGCTGGCGATGGCATTGGCTGCGGCGCTGGTTTGCTGGTCGTTGAGTTTGGCCGACAGCCAGGACATCGCACGAGCACGGTTTTTGTGCTGCGAACGCTCTTCCTGGCACTCGACGACGATGCCGGACGGCAAGTGCGTGATGCGAATCGCCGAGTCGGTTTTGTTCACGTGCTGACCACCAGCACCGGAGGAGCGGTAGGTGTCGACCCGCAAGTCCGCCGGGTTGATTTCGATCGCTTCCTGCTCGTCCGGCTCGGGCAATACCGCCACGGTGCAAGCCGAGGTGTGGATACGACCCTGTGATTCTGTCGCTGGAACCCGTTGCACGCGGTGTGCACCGGACTCGAATTTCAGCTTGCCGTAGACGTTGTCGCCTTCAACCCGGGCGATGACTTCTTTATAGCCGCCGTGCTCACCCTCGTTTTCCGAGAGAATCTCCACGCGCCAGCCACGACGCTCGGCGTAGCGCGAATACATGCGGAACAAGTCGCCGGAGAAAATCGCCGCTTCGTCACCACCGGTGCCGGCGCGGATTTCGAGGAACACGTTGCGTCCGTCGTTCGGGTCCTTGGGCAGCAGCATGCGTTGCAGGCTGGCTTCCAGTTCGACCAGGCGCTCCTTGGCTTCGCGGACTTCTTCCACGGCCATCTCGCGCATGTCCGGGTCGCTGTCCTTGAGCAGTGCCTGGGCGCCTTCGAGGTCGCCTTGCACTTTGAGCAGCTGTTTATAGGTTTCGACGATCGGCTCGACTTCCGCGTATTCCTTGGAATAAGTGCGGAATTTGTTCTGATCGGAAATGACCTCGCCATCGCCAAGCAGGGCGGTCAATTCCTCGAAACGGTCCTGGAGGATGTCCAGCTTATTGAGCAGTGACGCTTTCATTGCGGTTTCTTATCCGAAAAGCTTTCCGATGAGCCCTCATTGAGGGCAAAGAGTTCCTGGGCCATCGCCAGCGCATCGAGGCGACCTTCGGCAGAGAGCTTTTTCAACTGCACGCTCGGTGCGTGCAACAGTTTGTTGGTCAGGCCACGCGCCAATTGCACCAGCACGTCTTCGGCGCTGCTGCCGTTGGCCAGCAGGCGCTGGGCTTTTTGCAGCTCTTCGTCACGCAGGCGTTCGCTCTGTTGACGATAGGCCTTGAGCACGTCGACCGCCGCCAATTCGCGCAGGCGGACCATGAAGTCTTCGGCGCCGACCGAGACCATCTCTTCAGCGGCCTGCGCAGCGCCTTGCCGGCTCTTGAGGTTCTCGGCGACCACTTCGTGGAGATCGTCGACGCTGTAAAGGTAAACGTCGTCCAACTCGCCGACTTCAGGCTCGATGTCGCGCGGAACGGCGATATCGACCATGAAGATCGGCTTGTGCTTGCGCAGCTTCAGCGCACTTTCCACCGCGCCTTTGCCGAGGATCGGCAATTGGCTGGCGGTGGAGCTGATGACGATGTCGCTGCGTACCAGTTCCGCCGGGATGTCCGACAACAAAACCGCATGGGCGCCGAACTGTTCAGCCAAAGTGCTGGCGCGCTCCAGCGTGCGGTTGGCAACCACGATGCGCTTGACGCCGAGGTCGTGCAGATGGCGGGCGACCAGGGTGATGGTCTCGCCGGCGCCGATCAACAAGGCCTGACTGCGCTGCAAATCGCTGAAAATCTGTTTCGCCAGGCTGACCGCGGCAAATGCCACGGACACCGGATTTTCACCAATGGCGGTGTCGGTGCGCACTTGCTTGGCGGCATTGAACGTGGCCTGGAACAAGCGCCCGAGCAATGGCCCGATGGTCCCGGCTTCGCGTGCCACGGCATACGCGGATTTCATCTGCCCGAGAATCTGCGGCTCGCCCAACACCAGCGAGTCGAGCCCGGAGGCGACGCGCATCATGTGACGAACTGCCGCATCATCTTCGTGCACATAAGCGCTTTGGCGCAGCTCTTCGAGGCTCAAATGATGATATTCGGCCAGCCAGCGCAGCACGATATCCGCCGACAGGTGATCCTGTTCTATATAGAGTTCACTGCGATTGCAGGTGGAGAGGATCGCAGCTTCGCGGCTGTCGGTGAGTCGGCAGAGCTGCTGCAAGGCCTCAACCAGCTGCTCAGGGGTAAAGGCCACGCGCTCGCGGACGTCTACTGAAGCAGTCTTGTGGTTAATACCGAGTGCAAGGAAGGCCATTCAAAGTCGCTGGTGGTGACGTGAAGCCGGCAATTGTCCTACTTCGTCAGATCGAGAACAACTACTCGATATCTATCGCCCCTGTAGGAAGCACTACAGATTGAGATCGCTTCTCGTTTACCTGGCATACGGGTAAATTGCCGGGCCGGTTATGTTTGGCCCAAGGCTTGTGTCATGATGATCCGACCGCAGGTTAGTCGTCCTCTTCCTATATGAATAGATCTTCCGCGTTGCTCCTCGCTTTTGTCTTCCTCAGCGGCTGCCAGGCCATGGCACCCGTGTCGCCGGACGGTACCTCTCCGGCTGAAGACAGCACTCCGGCACCTGAAAAGCCCAAGGTTTACAGCTCATTCAGTGAAGACACCGTCTTCAGCCTGCTGAGCGCGGAACTGGCTGGCCAGCGCAATCGTTTCGACATTGCCCTGGACAACTACGTGACCCAGGCCATCAACACCCAGGATCCGGGCATCTCCGAGCGGGCATTCCGTATCGCCGAATACCTGGGCGCCGATCAGGCTGCCCTGGACACCGCGCTGATCTGGGCGAAAAACGCCCCGGACGACCTTGAGGCGCAACGGGCCGCGGCCGTGCAACTGGCTCGCGCCGGTCGCTACGACGACTCCATGGTCTATATGGAAAAAGTCCTGCAAGGCAAGGGCGACACGCATTTCGACTTCCTCGCGCTGTCCGCCGCCGACACCGACCAGGACACACGCAACGGCCTGATGAAGAGTTTCGACCGGTTGTTGCAGCGCCACCCGAACAACGGCCAGCTGATTTTCGGCAAGGCCCTGCTGATGCAACAGGACGGCGACTCCAAAGGTGCACTGGCGCTACTGGAAGACAATCCGCCGGACGACGGCGAAATTGCCCCGATCCTCCTGCGCGCTCGCCTGCTGCAATCCCTTGATCGCGGCGATGAAGCCTTGCCGCTGCTGCAAAAAAGCATCAAGAAATACCCGGACGACAAACGCTTGCGCCTGACTTACGCGCGCATGCTGGTCGAACAGGACCGCATGGATGACGCCAAAGCCGAATTCTCGAGCCTGGTGCAGCAATACCCGGATGACGACGAACTGCGTTATTCGCTGGCGCTCGTTTGCCTGGAAGCCAAGGCCTGGACCGAGGCCAAGGGCTACCTGGAAGACCTGATCGCCCGCGAAAGCCACGTTGACTCCGCGCACTTGAACCTCGGGCGCATCGCCGAAGAGCGCAACGATCCACAAGGTGCGCTGATCGAGTACGGCCAGGTCGGCCCGGGCAACGACTACCTGCCGGCACAACTGCGTCAGGCCGATATCCTGATGAACAACGGCAAGACTGCCGAAGCCCAACGCAAGCTGGCGGCCGAGCGCGACGAGCAACCGGACTACGCGATCCAGCTGTACCTGATCGAAGCCGAAACCCTGTCCGCCAACAACCAGCCCGACAAGGCCTGGACGGTGCTGCAACAAGCGCTGCAAAAGTACCCGGACGACCTCAACCTGCTTTATACCCGCGCGATGCAGGCGGAAAAACGCAATGACCTGGCGCAGATGGAAAAAGACCTGCGCCTGATCATCAAGCGTGACCCGGACAATGCCATGGCGCTGAACGCTCTCGGCTATACCCTGTCCGATCGCACGACACGCTATGTCGAGGCCAAGGCCTTGATTGAACAGGCACACCAGATCAACCCGGAAGACCCGGCGGTTCTCGACAGCCTCGGCTGGGTGAACTTCCGCATGGGCAACCTCGACGAAGCCGAACGCCTGCTGCGTAAGGCGCTGGAGCGTTTCCCCGACCAGGAAGTCGCCGCACATCTGGGCGAAGTCCTGTGGGCCAATGGCAAGCAACGCGAAGCCAAGCAAATCTGGAGCAAGTTCCTCAAGGAACAACCCGACAGCCCAACCCTGCGCAGTACCATCAAGCGCCTGACCGGATCAGAGACTCTTTAAGATTATGTTTTTGCGCCACATCATCGTTTTCAGCTTCATCGCCCTGCTCGCCGGTTGCGCGGGCTTCGGTGCCCGCGAATCGGTCGAGGGTCACGGCAACCCCGCCCAATGGCGCGAGCACAAACAACAGCTGACCAACCTCGACGGCTGGCAGATCGACGGCAAGATCGGCATTCGCGCGCCAAAGGATTCGGGCAGCGGCACGCTGTTCTGGTTGCAGCGCCAGGATTACTACGACATCCGTCTGTCCGGCCCATTGGGTCGCGGCGCGGCACGCCTGACCGGGCGCCCGGGCAAGGTTTCGCTGGAGGTCGCCAATCAGGGGCGCTACGAAGCGGCCTCTCCGGATGCTCTGCTTGAAGAGCAAATGGGTTGGAAACTGCCGGTTGCCAACCTGGCGTGGTGGGTCCGCGGGCTCCCCGCTCCCAACAGCAAAAGCCGCCTGACGCTGGATGGCGACAGCCGTTTGGCCAATCTTGAACAGGACGGTTGGCAGGTGGAGTACACCTCCTATACCGAACAAAACGGCTACTGGTTGCCCGAGCGGATCAAACTCCACGGCACCGACCTTGATGTCACGCTGGTGATCAAGGCCTGGCAACCGCGCAAATTGGGGCAGTGAAATGCCAGCCAATCGCCTGACTTTGCCTTCGCCGGCCAAACTCAATTTGATGCTGCACATTCTGGGTCGCCGTGAAGACGGCTACCACGAGTTGCAGACGATGTTTCAGTTTCTCGACTACGGCGACGAAATCACTTTCGCCGTGCGCGATGACGGTGTCATTCGTCTGCACACCGAATTCGAAGGCGTTCCTCACGACAGCAATCTGATCGTCAGGGCCGCGAAAAAGCTTCAGGAGCAATCCGGTTGTTCGCTCGGTATCGATATCTGGATTGAAAAAATCCTGCCCATGGGCGGCGGGATTGGCGGCGGTAGTTCTAACGCTGCGACAACCCTGCTCGGTCTCAATCATCTCTGGCAACTGGGCTGGGACGAGGATCGGCTGGCTGCGCTGGGGCTGACGCTGGGTGCCGACGTCCCGGTTTTCGTACGTGGGCACGCGGCTTTCGCCGAGGGCGTTGGCGAGAAACTGACCCCGGTTGACCCCGAGGAACCGTGGTATCTCGTGCTCGTGCCGCAAGTCTCTGTAAGTACGGCAGAAATTTTTTCCGATCCGTTGTTGACACGTAACACGCCGCCCATTAAAGTGCGCCCCGTTCCCAAGGGAAACAGTCGTAATGACTGCTTGCCGGTGGTAACAAGGCGTTATCCAGAGGTACGTAACGCTTTGAATTTGTTAGGTAAATTTACCGAAGCAAAACTCACCGGAACTGGAAGTTGTGTGTTTGGGGGCTTCCCAAGCAAAGCTGAAGCTGATAAAGTCTCGGCCCTTCTTACAGAGACCCTTACAGGGTTTGTAGCAAAAGGAAGCAACATTTCGGTGTTGCATCGCAAGCTGCAAAATCTGCTCTAAAGGAACCGATTACTGGGTAATCGTTGCAACAGATACAGGGGCGTCGCCAAGCGGTAAGGCAGCAGGTTTTGATCCTGCCATGCGTTGGTTCGAATCCAGCCGCCCCTGCCATTTTCTATACTCATCCAGGTTACCCTCAGCCTCTAGGTACTGCGCGTGTCCAAGATGATGGTCTTTACGGGGAATGCTAACCCCGATCTGGCTCGGCGTGTCGTACGTCAGCTGCATATCCCTCTCGGTGACATCTCTGTCGGTAAGTTCTCCGACGGTGAAATCACAGCCGAGATCAATGAAAACGTTCGCGGTAAAGACGTTTTCATTATCCAGCCGACTTGCGCTCCGACCAACGATAACCTGATGGAACTGGTAGTGATGGCTGATGCCTTCCGCCGCTCCTCGGCTACTCGTATTACTGCTGTTATTCCTTACTTTGGTTATGCCCGTCAGGATCGCCGTCCGCGTTCCGCACGTGTGGCTATCAGCGCGAAAGTCGTTGCTGACATGCTTACCGTAGTCGGCATCGACCGTGTTCTCACGGTTGATCTGCATGCTGACCAAATCCAGGGTTTCTTCGATATTCCGGTAGATAACATCTACGGCTCCCCGGTTCTGGTGGATGACATTGAAGATCAGCGCTTCGAAAACCTGATGATCGTGTCCCCGGACATTGGTGGCGTCGTGCGTGCACGTGCCGTTGCCAAATCCCTGGGCGTGGATCTCGGGATCATCGACAAACGCCGTGAGAAAGCCAATCACTCTGAAGTGATGCATATCATCGGTGATGTCGAAGGGCGTACCTGTATTCTGGTCGATGACATGGTCGATACCGCCGGCACCCTGTGCCACGCGGCCAAGGCCTTGAAAGAGCATGGCGCTGCCAAGGTTTTCGCCTACTGCACGCACCCTGTGCTGTCGGGTCGGGCGATCGAAAACATTGAAAATTCCGTGCTGGACGAGTTGGTGGTAACGAACACCATCCCTCTGTCCGCTGCAGCACAAGCCTGTGCGCGTATCCGTCAACTGGATATCGCACCGGTAGTTGCCGAGGCGGTCCGCCGCATCAGCAATGAAGAATCGATCAGCGCGATGTTCCGCTAAGGGCCCTGCCCTTCTCGAAATGTCTCGTTGACGAAAAGCGCCCCGCCCCGGCATTCCTGTCGGGGCGGGGCTTTTTTGCCCATATCGCCTTTAGCGCTGGTCGCAAACGCTGGGGCGAATGTGGTTATTTTGGAGATACAACATGAACGATTTTACTCTGAATGCTGAAGTGCGTTCCGACCTGGGGAAAGGTGCGAGCCGCCGCCTGCGTCGTCTCGCAAGCCTGGTACCAGCTGTAGTTTACGGTGGCGAAAAAGCCCCTGAATCCATCAGCATGCTGGCTAAAGAAGTTGCCAAACTGCTCGAAAACGAAGCGGCTTACAGCCACATCATCGAGCTGAACGTTGGTGGCACCAAGCAGAACGTCGTGATCAAAGCCCTGCAGCGTCACCCGGCCAAAGGCCACGTGATGCACGCTGACTTCGTACGCGTAGTAGCCGGCCAGAAACTGACCGCTATCGTTCCAGTGCACTTCATCAACGAAGAAGCACCGACCAAGAAAGGCGGCGAAATCTCGCACGTAACTTCGGAAATCGAAGTTTCCTGCCTGCCGAAAGACCTGCCTGAATTCATCGAAGTCGACCTGGCTAACGCCGAAATCGGTTCGATCATTCACCTGTCGGACCTCAAAGCCCCTAAAGGCGTTGAGTTCGTGGCTCTGGCACACGGCGATGACAAGGCTGTTGCCAACGTCCACGCTCCACGTGTTGCTCCAGAAGCTACCGAAGAAGGCGCAGCGGAGTAATTTTACTCTGTTCGCCGGAGTGACCGGAAACATCGCGGACTAGAGCGTAGCGAGAAAGCGGGCGAGAACGCGGAGTTTACATCTATGGTAAATGAGCATTTTTCGTCCACTTTCGCCGCACTCCCTGATTGCGGCGATGTTATCCACCACTCCAAGGAAGGGCCCCTATCGTGACTGCCATCAAACTGATCGTTGGCCTGGGAAATCCAGGCGCTGAATACGAACAGACCCGGCATAACGCAGGGGCCCTTTTTGTTGAGCGCATCGCGAACGCACAAGGCGTCAACCTTGTGGCCGATCGCAAGTATTTCGGCCTGACCGGGCGTTACTCGCATCAGGGTCAGGATGTTCGTCTGCTGATTCCCACCACGTACATGAACCGCAGCGGCCAAGCCGTAGCGGCCCTTGCAGGTTTCTTCCGCATCAAGCCTGAAGAAATCCTCGTGGCGCATGACGAACTCGATCTGCCTCCGGGCGTTGCCAAGCTCAAGCAGGGCGGCGGCCATGGCGGTCACAACGGGTTGCGCGACATCATTGCGCAACTGGGCAATCAGAATACGTTCTACCGCCTGCGGCTTGGCATTGGCCACCCGGGCGTTGCCAGTATGGTTTCAAATTTCGTCCTGGGTCGTGCGCCACGCGCCGAACAGGAAAAACTCGATGCCAGCATCGACTTTGCCCTCGGCGTGCTGCCGGATATCCTCGCCGGGGAATGGAACCGCGCGATGAAAAACCTGCACAGCCAGAAGGCCTGACTCTTATCCGAGGGGAAACACCATGGGATTCAATTGCGGCATCGTCGGCCTGCCTAACGTCGGCAAGTCCACCCTGTTCAACGCCCTGACCAAATCCGGTATCGCGGCCGAGAACTTCCCCTTCTGCACCATCGAACCCAACAGCGGTATCGTGCCGATGCCGGACCCGCGCCTGGACGCCCTGGCAGCCATCGTCAATCCAAAGCGCATCCTGCCGACCACCATGGAGTTCGTCGACATCGCGGGCCTGGTTGCCGGCGCGTCGAAAGGTGAAGGCCTGGGCAACAAGTTCCTGGCCAACATCCGTGAAACCGATGCCATCGCCCACGTGGTCCGCTGCTTCGAAGACGAGAACGTGATTCACGTCTCCAACAGCGTCGACCCGAAACGCGACATCGAAATCATCGACCTGGAACTGATCTTCGCCGACCTCGACAGCTGCGAGAAGCAACTGCAGAAAGTCGCGCGCAACGCCAAGGGTGGCGACAAGGACGCAGTGGTCCAGAAAGGCCTGCTGGAGCAGTTGATCGCTCACTTCACCGAAGGCAAGCCTGCGCGCAGCCTGATGAAGAACATGGGCACCGACGAAAAAGCGGTGATCAAGGGCTTCCACCTGCTGACCACCAAGCCAGTCATGTACATCGCCAACGTCGCTGAAGACGGTTTCGAGAACAACCCGCATCTGGACGTGGTCCGTGCCATCGCCGAAGAAGAAGGCGCAATGGTTGTTCCGGTCTGCAACAAGATCGAAGCGGAAATCGCCGAGCTCGATGACGGCGAAGAGAAAGACATGTTCCTCGAAGCCCTGGGCCTCGAAGAACCTGGCCTGAACCGCGTGATCCGCGCCGGCTACGAAATGCTGCACCTGCAGACCTACTTCACCGCCGGTGTCGAAGAAGTCCGCGCCTGGACCGTCCGCGTCGGTGCCACCGCACCGCAAGCCGCTGGCGTGATCCACACCGACTTCGAGAAAGGCTTCATCCGCGCCGAAGTGATCGCCTACAACGACTTCATCCAGTACAAGGGTGAAGCCGGTACCAAGGAAGCCGGTAAATGGCGCCTGGAAGGCAAGGACTACATCGTTAAAGACGGCGACGTGATGCACTTCCGCTTCAACGTGTAAGCTTCACACCCAAGAAAAAGCCGCGTTTGATACGCGGCTTTTTTGTGAAAAATGTCCCGTCCTGAATAAGGTTTACACCTTCTGACTTCTTTTCAGGAAGGTGTAATGGATACAGGCACGAAGCGCAGTCAGCGTGATTACACGCTGGCTTTTAAATTGTCGGTCGTCGACCAGGTCGA
>NZ_JBLNNF010000035.1:0-28116 GCF_047784845.1 Pseudomonas sp. NFX98
CCCCCAAGCAGATCATTTGTGCGGCGATGCGAAAGCTGCTGCACTTCGTTTACGGCGTACTCAAGTCGGGCCAGCCCTACGACCCGAAACTTGCGCTTGCCCGGTGAGGTTCAAGACGGTATCTACATGGGATTGCGTACCACCGTAGGAGCTGCCGAAGGCTGCGATCTTTTGATCTTTACTGAAGCAACCCGCTATCAAGAACTTTTGAAGAATCACCGATAACACTTTCCGAAAGCTGCACAAACTCCTTGGTATCAATGCTCTCCAACCGCATCGCCCCGCGCATCACATCATCCAGCGAACGCTTGTTGCGCGTCTTCAGGCGAATCTCGCGATCCAGTTCCTGCAACAACACCACGGCTTTTGAAACCTGCGCCGGGTTGACCTGCTCGCCGCGCAGCGTGGTGACTTTCTGGCCATCCTTGACCAGACGACGGTGCAATTGATCGTAACGCTCATCGCTCATGCCACCGGCGCGGCGCACCAGCTCGATGGCGTAATACTCGGCGAAGCCTTCGCTGATCCAGTCACTGCGCTGTTTGTCGTTGATCCGTCCGAACAACTGCGCCAACTCCCGCACCAACGCACTGCTGCCGCTTTCGCTGACCAGCGGCAACCGGCTGTTGACGTAGATCGATTCTCGCGCTGCCAGACTGCCGCGCCACATCGGATCGTTGGCACCGACAATCAACAATTTGGTGGGATGACGAGGGAACACGGCTTGCACTTGCGGCCAGACGAACGTCAGCAAGGTCAGCACATCCATGCGGCGCATGCCCTGTCCTTGCGGCGAGGCCACGGTGACTTCGGTTTCGCCGAGACGGGTGCGACGGCTGCCAAGGTTTCCAGCGAGCATCCAGCCGGTCGGCCGGTCGAACAATCGGGAAACATTGTCGATATGGAATTTGTTCTTGCCGATTCGCGGCCAGGCGGTTTCGACGCTTTTCCAGCCGCCGGGCAATTCAAATTCGAGGCGTGACACCAGTTCGATGCCGTCCTGTTGATCAAGCCTGGCGGCGGGTACCAAATCGTCGCCGCGCATCAATGCCCAGTTCGGCGTCATGCGTGTGTCGAAACTACCGGTTTTGCGGCCATGGCTGATACGGACGCGGTAGGTCAGGCTGGCCTTGTCAGCTGACGGATGCCAAACACCACGTGTCTGCTTTCCCGGTGTCAGTTGCCATTGGCCATCGGCCTTGAAATCGCTGTAATGACTGCCGTCGCCGAGATCGAAATCCAGGCTGCGAACCGCCGAACCTTGGGCCAACGTCAGGCGCACTTCAGCCTGATCGCTTTGCGGTAACAGGCGCACGTGGTAATCCAGATCGACCTTCTTCGCCGCCCACACGGGCGAACTCAGGGTCAGTAACCCAACGACCAGTGCCCGCCGCCATCCCACAGCCATACACACTCCTTGGTGAACCGTTGACTCGCTCGGCGCTTAACCTGCGCGAAAGATCAGGTGATCTTCCCAATCATCTTCCGGCACGCTGCCTTCGGCGAGCATGCGCCCGGATTGTGAAATACGTTCGTGATGCACGGCATCGCGGTCGCCGCAGACAAGGTGATGCCACAACGGCAGATCCTTGCCCTCGCTGACCAGGCGATAACCGCAGGTCGGCGGCAGCCATTTGAACTCGTCGGCCTTGCCTGGCGTGAGCTGGATGCAGTCCGGCACAAAGTCGCGACGGTTCGGGTAGTCCGTGCACTGGCAGGTTTTCAGGTCCAGCAGTTTGCAGGCGATACGCGTGTAGTAGACGCTGTTGTCATCTTCGTCTTCGAGCTTTTGCAGGCAGCACAAACCACAACCGTCGCACAGCAATTCCCATTCCTCCTGATCGAGTTGATCGAGGGTTTTGCGTATCCAGAACGGTTCTACTTTGGCGGCCATGGTTCGAGCATCGACATCAGGTGGTGAAAAGGCCGCCAGTCTAGTGCCCGCAGGCCCGCCGGCCAAGCATTGGCGACTGTCGGTAGAACGCGCTTGTCAGTTATTGCGCCGCCAAGTAGGGTTTTGCGTCGCCAATCACTTTCAAACGTAGCAAGGAATCTCTTGATGAGTGCCAACCCACGCGTTGCCGATTACGCCATTCACCCGCAGTTCACCGATCGCTGGTCGCCCCGCGCCTTCACCGGCGAAGCCATTCCAGAAGAAACCCTGCTGAGCTTCTTCGAAGCCGCGCGCTGGGCGCCATCGGCGTACAACTCGCAGCCTTGGCGCTTTCTTTACGCGCGCCGCGACACGCCAAACTGGGAGCGTTACCTGGGCCTGCTGAACGAGTTCAACCGCAGCTGGGCGCAACACGCCTCGGCACTGGTGATCGTGATCTCGAAAACCACTTTCGCCGTACCTGGCGCCACTGAAGAAACCCCGGCCCTGTGGCACACCTTCGACACCGGTTCGGCCTGGGGCCACCTGGCGCTACAAGCGAGCCTGAGCGGCTGGCACACCCACGGCATGGCCGGCTTCGATCAGGAACTGACCCGCAAAGAGCTGAACATTCCGGAAGGTTACGCACTGCACGCTGCCGTAGCGGTCGGCAAGCTGGGCGACAAGGCAACCCTGGCGGATTACCTGCAAGCCCGAGAAGAACCGAGCCCGCGTCGTCCGTTGAGCGAGCTGGCGGCGGAAGGTGATTTCACCCTCTAAGCCACAACGACGATCTACTGTAGGAGCCGAGCTTGCTCGCGATGAGGCCATCACATTCAACATTTTCGTTGATGCCAAGACCGCTATCGCGAGCAAGCTCGGCTCCTACAGGTTAAGCGTCAATTCAATACCCGCGATCGAAATCCACTTCCCCTCGCAATGTCTCACCCGCCTGATACGCCCGCAGGTTCTCGACAAACAGTTTCACCATCAAGGCTGGTGAAGTCGGTGCCGAGCTGTGGCCGGTCAGCAACAGGCCCCAGGCAGTCCAGAACGGATGACGCTGTGGCAACGGCTCCTGTCGGCAGACGTCAATCACGGCCCCCGCCAGATGCCCTTCTTTCAAGGCATCCACCAGATCCGCATCGACCACCGCCACACCGCGTCCGACGTTGATGAACAACCCGGTCGGCTTGAATTGCTTGAACAGCGCCGCATCGTAGATATCGTGGGTGTTTGGTGTATTTGGCAGCAGATTGACCACGTAATCCACTTGACCCACCAGGCGCGGCAAGTCCTCCAGTGAACCGACTTCGACAAACGGCGCAAGCTCACGGGCGCTGCTGGCGATTCCGTACAGCTCGACACCGAACGGCACGAGGAACTGCGCCACGGTCTGGCCGATGTCGCCAGTGCCGACGATCAACACCTTGCGCCCCGACAGGCTTTGGCCATGGCGACCGTCCCACTTGCGCTCGACCTGGCTGACCAGTCGCGCCAGTACTTCACGCTCATGGCCGAGCATATAAGTGAGCACGTATTCGGCCATGACCTGACCGAAAATCCCCACGGCGCGGGTCAGACGATAGTGGCGCGGCAGGCCGTCGGCCAGCAGCGGTGTGATTCCCGCCCAAGTCGATTGCAGCCACTGCGGTTGGTGACCCTGACGCAACAGCGTCGCCAACAGGTCAGGTTGACCGAGCCAGACCGGGCACTCGGCGGCCTGACGGGCCAGTTCAGCGGAGTCGCCGCTGGTCAGCACTTCCAGTTCCGGCGCTGCCTCGCGCAGCAATTGGGCGTACACAGGGTGGTCGTGTTCAGCAATCAGAACGCGCATGCTTCAACCTTAAAAAAAAACGCTGCAAACGGCCGACGACGCAGTATCCCTGCGTCGCCACGGCCATCGCCAAAATCATTCCAGTGTTTCACAGAGGCCCTGAACAGGACCTGTCTGCCGATTACATCGGGTCGTTGCGGCGCAGCAACTCTTCCGGCAAGTGCTCGATGTACTCATCTTCGGCCGGCGGCATTTGCAGGTGATAGCCCTGCGTCTCGAGGTTTTCCAGCACGACCGCGATGTCTTCGCGCGACAGTTTGCGCTCGGGGCTCAGTACCAGGTCGAAGGCATGGATGGCTTTGCCGAAAGCGGCCATCAGTGGTTCCGGTACGCGCTCCAGAGCATCGCTCTTGAGCACATAAAGGTACATTTCGTTTCTCTTCGAACTGCGGTAGATGGAGCAAATACGTTTCAAGGCTGTTCTCCGGCGGAGGCCAGGCTGTCGAGCAGCGCTTGGCCCATCAATTCGCGGCGCCAGCCACGCAGCGAATCAGGCAATTGGTAGGGACCATTGGGGAAGCCGCTTTTGAGCAGCGCTTCCAGGGTTTTCTTGCGCAGCATCAGCTCAGGCGCAATGTTCAGGCGCTCGGCCTCGGCCTGGCCGATGGCTTTCAGCTGTTTGAGCAGCACGGCGGCGTCCACCGGCAATGGCTCCGGCACGGCTGGCGGCCATTGATCTGGCGACACACTGCCAGAGCGCTTGATCAGATCAAGCAGAAACTCGCCGTCCTGACGCACGGTACGCGGGTGCATGTCTTCGATTTTCGCCAATGCGCCGAGGTTGTCCGGCTGCGTGCGCGCCAGTGGCCACAGCGAGTGCTCGCGGACGATGCGGTTGCGCGGCAGGTCGCGGGCACGGGCTTCTTTCTCGCGCCAAGCGCAGAGTTCACGCAATACGGCGAGTTGGGCGCGGGACAGTTTCCAGGCGAGCTTGGCGTCGCGATAGACCTCGTACGGGTCGGTCTCGCGGCGCAGATTGGCCACCAGCTCGGCACCGTCTTCCAGCACCCAGGCGTATTTGTCGTCGGAAAGCTTCGGACGCAGCTGTACGAAAACTTCCGCCAGGTGCACGGCATCTTCGGCGGCGTAGCTGATCTGGGTTTCCGAAAGCGGACGTTGCAGCCAGTCAGAGCGGGTTTCGCCCTTGGGCAGTTCGATGCCGAGCACTTCCTGCACCAACCGCGAATAGCCCATGGAAAAACCCAGGTTCAGGTAAGCGGCGGCCAGTTGCGTGTCGAACAGCGGCACCGGCAGGCTGCCGGTCAGGCGCAACAGGACTTCGAGGTCTTCGCTGCAGGCATGGACGACTTTGACCACTGCCGGGTTTTCCAGCAACGCGGCCAGGGGCTGCCAGTTGTCGATGGTCAGCGGATCAATCAGGTAAGCGCGTACGCCATCGCCCACCTGCAACAGGCCGGCGATCGGATAGAAGGTGTCGACCCGCATGAATTCGGTGTCGAGGGCAACGTAGGGCAACTGCTGCCACTCGGCGCAAAACCGGCCGAGGCTATCGTTGTCGCGAATCCAGTGAATATCGATGGCCACACGGCTCTCCCTTGATGAATGGCGCGCAGTATATATCGCCCCCGGCGATTTCCGCGCATCCACTGAACAAGAGCTTTAGCGAAAACACCGACATTCCAGAGAATAGCCCACCCGATACGGTCATTTGTCGGCCAACACACCATCGATGACCGCCCCACGGCATCCGGCAAACATATCCAGGTCCTGGTTGTAGACCTTGCTGCTGACCTCCAGCAGTCCCAGCATCGAATGGAACAGGTTGTCCTGGCTCAGAGGCTTTTCACGGCTCATTTGCAGGCAATGGGTGTCCACCGAGAACGACTTCTGATAGCTGTCCGAGAACCAGGCCAGCATCGCCACATGCTTCTGTTGCTCCGGCGCCAGCATGTAAGGCGTGCCATGCAAGAACAGGTTGTACTCTCCCAGGGACTCGCCGTGATCCGACAGGTAAAGCATGGCGGTATCGACTTTGTCCTGATTGCTGCGAAGCAAATCGATCAGGGTCGACAGCACGTGATCGGTATACACCAGCGTGTTGTCGTAACCGTTGACGATACTTTCGCGACTGCAATTGTTCAGCGCATTGCTTTCACACACCGGGGTAAAGCGTTCGTACTCTTTCGGGTAGCGCTTGAAATACTCAGGGCCGTGACTGCCCATCTGGTGCAACACCAACACCGTGTCTTTATCCAGGTTGTCGATAAAGTGCTGCAGCCCCTGCAACAGGATTTCGTCGCGACATTCACTGTTGGCGCACAACACCGGGTCTTTCAGGTTGCTGACATCATCCAGCGTGACCCGATCACAAGTGCCTTTGCAGCCCGACTGGTTGTCACGCCAGATAACGTCGAGACCTGCACGCTTGAGCACATCCAGCAGGCCTTCTTCATTCTTTGCCTTGCTGGCGTTGTAATCCTTGCGCCCCATGTTGGAAAACATGCAAGGCACGGACACCGCGGTCTCCGTCCCGCAGGAGTGCACATCGGTAAAGGCAATGAGGCCCGACTCTTTATCGAGTTTTGGCGTGGTGTCGCGGTCATAACCGAGGATGCCGAAATTCTCGGCCCTGGCACTTTCGCCCACCACCAGAACGGTCAGGGACTTGCGGCCGTGGTTTTGCCATACCGGGTTTCGCTGGGCATCTTCACCGACCTCAGTGAAAGGTTGCCGCGCAGAAGCGACCTGTTCACGCAAGTAACCGAACGAGGCGCCGATGTAGTTGCTCGGCACCACCATCAGCCGCAACTCATGATGATTGCGGAACAACGAAGAAAGTCCTTGATAGTTAATCAGCGCGACACCACCAATCACCGCCACCGATGCAACACTGACCAGCACCTTACTTAATAGCTCACGATGCCAGCGACGATAGTTGATCGGAGTTTTCCACAACAACCACGAGGGTAAAACACCGAGCAACACAATATAAACAAGCAACTTTATCGAGAGTAAGTCGCGGACTTCGGTGGCATTGGTTTCGGCAAAGTTGCGAAACATGCCAGCATCGATCAAGACGCCGTATTGGCTCATGAAGTACGCCACGCCGGCACTGACCATGAACAACACAGTCAGGACTGGTTTCATGACAGGCCGGAACGCCAGCAGGGTCAGCACAATGTTGAACGCCGCGAGAATCATCGCTCCGAAAGCCACACGCATGACGATGCCTTTACCGTCGGCCGCGGTGATATCGAACAGATGCCGCCACAATACAAAATTGAAAGCGGTCAATAAAAAGGCGCTGACAATGAGTGTCACCCACTCCGGGCGCACGGCTTTAATCTTCAACATGATGATCGGCTGTTCCTGAAAAGAAGTACCGTCGATAAATGTGAAAATTTCATTTACCGCGACAGCACTAACTCTAGGCAGCCGACCATCAATTTTTTGTGAAAAAGAAGCCAACGATTAGTTGGCCTCGACGATTCGTCTGAAACTTTAAACTTATTTGAGAATGGTTCAGCTCGGGTTCAGGCCTAGTTGCCAGTCAAGCCTGCCAAAGGGGGCATTGGCGGGTCGTATTGAATTTTCAAATACCTCTGCGGACTTTCTGATTTGCTGCCTCCAGCCCCAGCGCGCCTAATCGGCACACTCACTGAACCGGAAGCCCATCATGAAATACAGCGGAATTACCGTCGCACACGCGGGCATGTTGCTTTGGTCATTGTTGATTGCTGTCTCGTTTTCCGCTGCGGCTCAGGTCAGCCAAGCCATCGATCCGATCCTGCTGACCGGTTTGCGCCTCCTGTTTTGCGCTCTGGTGTTCTTACCGTTGCTGCTCATCAAAGGCGACAGCCCCATGACCGCCCGCGGACTGCTCGGCCACGGAGTACTTGGTTTGCTGCTGGCGGTGTATTTCGGCTCACTCTTCGAGGCGCTGCGCTACACCTCGGCGGTCAACACCGGGACGATGTTCACTCTGGTGCCATTGCTGACCTTGGGTTTTGAAGCCGTATTGATTCCCGACAGCCAACTGAAGCAGCGGCTGGTACCCATGCTGATGGCTGCTGCCGGTGCTGTGCTGCTGGTGATGAAAGGCGCCGCCCCCGGCGAACTGCCATCGCTGTATGCGTTGTCCGTGTTCGGGATGGGTTGCCTGGCAATGGCGCTCTACTCACCCCTCAGTCAACGACTCAAGACCAGCAGCTTCGAGGGTCGCGGACCAGTGGGTATGACCTTCTGGAACATGCTGTTCGGCGCACTGTTTCTGTTGGCGTTCTGCGGTTTCAGTGGCGGCTGGCGCTCGGCGGCACTGCTGACGGTGAGTGATTTCTATTGGCTGATGTACCTGGCGCTGTTTTCCACACTGGCGACATTCTGGCTGCTGCATCGCGCGATTGGCGTGATAGCCCCGTCCTCGGTCATTTCCTACATCTACCTGAGCACGCTGTTTATCACGTTGTTTCACTGGGTTTGGTGGCGTCAATCACCACCGCCACTGGAAGTGTTGGGCGCACTTTTGGTCGTGGCCGGTATGTTGGCGTTGCTGATGTCCAGCCGGCGCACACTGCCCGCGACGGTTCAGAGCTGAATTCCGATGGAACGTTCTCCTCGCTCCTGCATTCCGCTAGGATCATTCGCACAAGATTGCGCACGGTTAGCGCAACGAGCACCGCGAGACGGAATGGATGCTGAACAGTAACGTGCTAAGAAAGCTGGATATGCAGGACCTCATGGTGTTCGTCGCCGTGTATGAGCAAAACAGCGTCACCGGAGTTTCCGAGACGCTGTGCGTCAGCCAGTCCACCGTAAGCTATTGCCTGAAAAAACTGCGCAGCAGCTTCGAGGATGAACTGTTCATCAACACTCGCACCGGCATGCGCCCCACGTACAAGGCCGGCAGCATGTATCCCCACGTGCTGAAGATCCTCGAAAACATCAACCTGTGCCACGCCGGAGCCCCCGCGTTCGATCCGACCGCGCAACCGGCGACCTTCAACATTTGCGCACCGGAATACTTCGAGCAACTGGTCTTGCCGCGCCTGTTGAAGAACTTCGCTTTTGCTGACCTGCCGGTGATGGTCAATGTGCACAAGCTCGAAACCGACATCCCGGCTGAAGCACTACGTGATGGCAGCCTCGACCTAGTGATCGGTTTCGGCCCGAACTTTCATCGCAGCCATGGCGACTTCAATTCACGGACGCTATTGGAAGATGATCTGGTCTGCGTCTTCGACAAACGCGCCGCGCCGCGCGAGCCACGCTTGAGCCTGCAAACTTTTACTGAGCGTCGACATGTGTTTCCGACGCCCTGGACATCCACCACCAACATGGTCGACGGCTGGTTGGCGCAACAAGCCTGGCAACGGCAGATCGTTGCCCGAGCCAACAGCTACAGTGCGGCACTCAAATTGATCACCGGCACCGACTTCGCCCTCACCCTGCCCCGGCGCATCCAGCGATTGCTGGCCAATGAAGCTATCTTCGATCACCGCGAAGCGCCCAATGGCCTGCCGGGATTTACCCTCGACATGCAATGGAGCCAAAGCGTCGATCAGGACAGCGCCAATACCTGGTTGCGTGAGCAGGTGCTCAAGGCCTGCGCCGAGCCGGAAATCTGAAACTCAGGCGCTGATAGCGGTCTTGGCGTACGACTCGCGATCGATGTCGAGGATCTCCACGCACAACTGGACCTCAACACCCGCCGGCCATTCACACAGATCCTTCACCACAACCAGCAGGCTTTCGGACAACTGCTGCTTGATCTGCGGCGAACGACCGCTCAACAACGCCAGCTTCACATGCACGAAGGCCCGCTCCGCCAATGCAGTACCGACCTTGAAGGTCTCGACTTTCACCGCGCGACTCTTGATGTCGAATTCAGCACCGAACTGACCGGAAGCCACCAGCGTATTGTTCAACCGCATCAACGCCACATCGGCGTTCAGTTCCGGCAGGTTGGCGGTGTATTCCAAGTGCAGGTGAGGCATGGTTTCACTCCTTTAGGTCCGCGGAAAGTTCGTAGATATAACACAGCGCTGCCCTGTTCACTGGGGCAGCGACAACAGATTGCGCTCCCCCATGAACGCTTCAAGCCGTGAACGCAACCAGCGTTCGGCAGGATCGCTGTCGACATGGCTGAGCCAGACCATCGACAGTTCAAGGGTCGGGGTCTTGAACGGAAAGGGTTCCTTGAACAGCTGACCCGATGCAGCCATGGCCTCGGCGGTGTAGTCCGGCAAGCTGGCAATCAGATCGGTCCCGGCAAGCAGCGCCGGCAACGAGCTGTACTGCGGCACCGAGAGCACCACCTGACGCGACCGACCAATCTGCGCCAGCCACTCATCGGCGAAACCACTGACGTTGGCAATATGGGACACCAGCACATGCGGGCGCGAGCAATATTCATCAACGGTCAGCGGCGTATCGGAGGCATCGGCGCGTAACACACAAGGATGGATGTGCCGCAGCAACTTGCGCTTGGCGTTGGCCGGCAAACCGCGCGTCTGGCTGACACCGACCGTTATATCGCCGGATGCCAGCAAGTCGGGAATCCGCCAGTAATCGACGTTCTGCACCACGAACACCACCTTCGGCGCTTCCTGGCGCAACGCGCGTAGAAGCGGCGGCAACAGACCGAATTCGACATCGTCGGACATGCCGATTCGAAAGGTCATGGTGCTGCTGCTCGGGTCGAAATCATGGGTCAGGCTCAACGCCACCGACAACGAATCCAGCGCCGGTGACAGGTGCCGAAAGATCTCTTCGGCCCGTGCCGTCGGCTCCATGCGATGGCCGACGCGAATGAACAGTGGATCATTGAACATCGTACGCAAGCGATTGAGCGCCGAGCTGATGGTCGGCTGACCGAGAAACAGCTTCTTCGCCACCTTGGTGACATTGCGCTCAAGCATCAACGTTTCAAACACCACCATCAGGTTGATGTCGGCCTTGCGTAGTTCGTTGCGATTCATCCATTGACCCCGCGCCCATTCACTGTCGACAGTTTAGGGAGCTGCCGCAATCGGCGTCTATGTGAGTAAACAAATGTTTCGGGCATTTTTGCGTTTAATGCAAATGCGCTCACACGCCTGGTCCTGCACTCACCCCGAAGCGAAGCTGCCCTGATTGAGCAGCTCCGCTTGAAGCCTAAATCTCCTTGACCGGGGTCTGATCGCAAGTCCCTTTGATCAAACTGATCGCATGCACACAATCCGACCTGTTGATGTAAGCCTCGCCACTGGCAACCGTTTCATGATTCCCCGCCCGCAAACGCCACCGCCACTGGCCTTTTCCAGTCATGACAGAGCCACGGGTTTGCCTGTAAATCTCAAAATACATTGTTCGCTCCTTGCGATTACTGGTTACGGCAGATCTGTGACCTGCGAAACCAGAGTAGAGGAGGATTTACTGCTGCGGAGTGTTTGAATGTCAGGGGATATTTCGCAGGGAAAGCCCTGAATTATGGGAGGACCAATGGATTCGGGGGGCGGTAAATCGAGTGACTTGGATAGGTAAGTTTTTCCCATGAAAAGGCATATTTTTCTTACGCGGAAACACTCTTGAGTCCGACACGAGAAAACCCGGACAAACAAAAAAGCCCCGTAGCTTTTCAGCTACGGGGCTTTTTCTATGTAATGGCGGAGAGATAGGGATTCGAACCCTAGGTACCGGTGAAGGTACAACGGATTTCGAATCCGTCCCATTCGGCCACTCTGGCATCTCTCCAACGGCGCGCATCATAACAACACTTTTGCCGGAAGCGAACCCCCTGAGCAAAATATTTCTGTGCTATCAGATGCTTGCGTCGGTTAAAGCGGTACGCCCAGACGCTTGGCGACTTCTTCGTAGGCTTCGATGACGTCACCGAGGCCTTGGCGGAAGCGGTCTTTGTCCATCTTCTTCTTGGTGTCCTTGTCCCACAGGCGGCAGCCGTCAGGGCTGAACTCGTCGCCCAGGACGATGGAACCGTCGCTGAATACGCCGAATTCCAGTTTGAAGTCGACCAGCAGCAGGCCGGCGTCGTCGAACAGTTTGCTTAGGACTTCGTTGACCTTGAGCGACAGTTCTTTCATGCGAACCAGTTGCTCGGCGGTGCCCCAACCGAAGGCCACGACGTGGGATTCGTTGATGAACGGGTCGCCCTTGGCGTCGTCCTTCAGGAACAGTTCGAAGGTGTAAGGGTTGAGCTTCAAGCCCTCCTCGACACCCAGGCGCTTGACCAGGCTGCCGGCGGCGTAGTTACGCACGACGCACTCGACCGGGATCATGTCCAGCTTCTTCACCAGGCACTCGTTGTCGCCCAGCAGTTTGTCGAATTGGGTCGGTACGCCGGCCGCTTCGAGTTTCTGCATGATGAAGGCGTTGAACTTGTTGTTCACCATGCCTTTGCGGTCGAGCTGCTCGATGCGCTTACCGTCGAACGCCGAGGTGTCGTTGCGAAACAGCAGGATCAAGCGGTCAGCGTCGTCGGTCTTGTAAACCGATTTGGCTTTGCCGCGGTAGAGTTCTTCACGTTTTTCCATGATGGGCTCCGCTTGCTAAGTAGATGGGCTAGGCGATGTGTCGCCAGTCGAGCCCTGAATCTTGATCGGCCAGTTGCAGCCAGTCCGGGTCGCACCCGAGGGTGTCGACAAAACATTGCCGGGCCAGCTGCGGCAGGTTGTTCTTGCTGCTCAGATGGGCCAGGACGAGGTGTTGCAGGTCTTTCCAGCCCAACTCGGACACCAGGAATGCCGCCTGGTGATTGTTCAAATGTCCCAGTTCGCCGCCCACCCGCTGCTTGAGAAAGTACGGGTAATGACCGCGAGCCAGCCTGTCACGGCAATGATTGGCCTCGATCATCAACGCATCGAGATCCCGATAGCCTTCCAGCACCTTGTTGCAGTACGAGCCCAAGTCGGTCAACAGGCCGAAGCGCCGCTCACCGTCACTGAACACGTATTGCGTCGGCTCCTGCGCATCATGGGCCACGGCAATGACACTGATGCTCAAGTCGCCGATCTGCAGCTGCTCACCGCCCGCCAGAAAGCCGGCGGCTTCGATGGGTTTACGCATCCCGCGCAACGTCCCGCGACTGAGGTAGACAGGCAGATTGTAGCGCCGAGACAGCAAACCCACGCCATGCACGTGGTCGGCATGTTCGTGGGTCACGAGTATCGCGCTCAGCTGCGCAGGGTTCACACCCAGGCGCAGCAGGCGTTTTTCGGTTTCTCGCAGGGAGAAACCACAATCCACCAGCACGTACGTATCAGCGCTGGCTATCAGCGTGCCGTTCCCTTGGCTACCGCTGCCGAGAACGGCAAAACGCATGTGATCAGCCCAGATTGTCCTGAATCACGCTCAACACTTTGCGCGCCACGTCAGCAGGCGCCACGGTATTGATGTTCTTCTCGACGGTGACCTGGACGCTTTCGCCCACCTTGCTCAGGCGAACCTGATAGCGTTCGGCGCGAGCTTCAACTTCTTCCTTGTTCGGCGCACTGCCGAACAGGCTGCTGAAGAAGCCTGGCTTGTCGTCTTTCTTCTCGGCTTTTTCAGCCAGGTTGATGTAGTACAGGCCCAGGCTGCGGTTGATGTCCTCAACGCGCCATTCGCCTTGCTCCAGCGCACGACCGACGCTCGACCAGGCACGATCCAGATCGGAGCCGACGTTCAGCACAGGGTTGCCGCTGCCGTCTTCGCTCAGGCTGACACGACTTGGGGTATCGAAATCACGGGACGCCAGCATGGAGACCGAACCGCCCTTCTCGGAGATGCGGCTCATGCTTGCGAGCATGTCGTCGACCAGCGCCGCGTCGAGACCGGTGTTGACCGAACGGTTGGTGAAGGCCACATCGGCAGTGCTGCCGGCAGGACGCTCGGCGCTGACCACGTAGACTTCACTGGTGTTGCGCTGCACGCCCGGCTCGATGCGTACCCGCACGCGGGTTTCGCTGTCGGTTGCGACGCCGGCCGCGCTCAGGCGCTTGGCCATCGCTGCCGACAGTTCGTCGGAACGCTGCCAGGTGGTGGTGAATTCGCCGGTTTGCGGGCGCTGTTCGTCCAGGCGGAAACCGTTGTCCTGGTAGAACTGCACGGCCACAGGCCAGACTTCGGCCGGAGGGTTCTGCGCCAGGATCGAGCGGGTATCACCGCTCTTCTGCAGGGAGTAGGCGCTGGCATCGGCAGCGGCCGACAACGGCTGCGGACGAGGAACGACGTATTCACCCTTGGCGGTGTCATCGGCCACGTTGCGCGGGATCGGCAACAGCGGATCCAGACGCTTGGCGGTGGTGACGTCCGAAGGCAGTTGCATCGGTGCAGTCTGTTGCGCTTCCAGGTAATCGCTACCACGGTCACGGAAATAACCTTCCGGGCCCCAGATCCATCCGCAGCCACTGGTGCTGGAGATAATCAAGGCAAGTGCGGAAAGTCCGGCCATTCGCTTCATGCGTTGTACTTCCTCAATTAAACCAGGACGCTGCACTGGCGCAGGGCCGTGCGAAGCGTTTCATGACAAGGTGCGCTCAGCCAGGTCAGCGGCAGGCGGATGCCTTCGTGCATCAGGCCCATTTCAACCAAAGCCCACTTCACCGGAATCGGGTTGGCTTCGATGAACAGGTCTTTGTGCAGCGGCATCAGTTTTTCGTTGATGGCACGAGCGGTCGCGGCGTCGCCCTTGAGAGCGGCCTCGCACAGATCGGCCATTTCGCGCGGAGCGACGTTGGCGGTGACGGAAATGTTGCCCTTGCCGCCGAGCAGGATGAGCTCGACCGCCGTCGGATCATCACCGGAAAGAACGATGAAGTCTTTGCTCACGCCATCAATGATCGCCTTGGCACGCACCAGGTCGCCAGTGGCTTCCTTGATACCGATGATGTTCGGCACGGTGGACAGGCGGATCACGGTCTCGGCCTGCATGTCGCAGGAGGTGCGGCCAGGAACGTTATAGAGAATCTGAGGGATGTCGACGGATTCGGCTATGTGCTTGAAGTGCTGATACAGGCCTTCCTGGGTCGGCTTGTTGTAATACGGCACAACCAGCAGGCAGGCGTCGGCGCCGGCCTCTTTGGCGTTACGGGTCAGCTCGACGGCTTCACGAGTCGAGTTCGCGCCAGTACCGGCGATCACCGGAATACGACCGTTGACCTGCTTGACCACGGCGCGGATCACTTCGATGTGTTCGTTCACATCAAGGGTGGCCGACTCACCTGTAGTGCCGACCGCCACGATGGCGTGGGTGCCGTTTTGCAGGTGAAAGTCCACCAGTTTGCTCAGGCTGTCCCAGTCGAGACGACCCTGTGCATCCATGGGTGTGACCAGTGCCACCATACTGCCCGCAATCATGCAACCGCTCCTGCCGGAAAAAGAGAGCCGTAATGGTACTGGCGCCAAGATGCTTGTACAAGCGAAGTACTGCGCTGCCGCCATTCCCCTTGGCGCTGCTTTTCGCTACCCTTCAGACTTTGATCGGTACTGACAAGCTCGTACGCCGGGTTTCTGCCTCCATTTTCGGCATCACAAGCCCCATTCCAGCGTTGCCACCTCTCGTTCCTGCCATACTGGAGCACGTTGCAACCTGCGCCTGAGGCTTTCTGAATTCGCATCCGCAGGCTCGCCCCGGTAAAACAAGCCGATAGAAGTACCGACCGCTCATCGCTTTAGGAATGCTGCATGTCCACCCCCACAGTTCGCGAACAATTCCTTGTCATCAGTGCCCTCGGCGCCAACCCCATGGAGCTGACTAACGTCCTGTGCCGCGCCAGCCATGAAAATCGCTGCGCCGTGGTTACTTCCCGCCTGACCCGTCATGGCGAGTGCAGTGCACTGGTCCTCGAAATCTCCGGCAGCTGGGACGCCCTGGCGCGCCTGGAAGGCAGCCTGCCGGTGCTGGCCAAACGGCACGCGTTCACCGTCAATGTGGTGCGCAGCGCAGCCCTGGAGAACCGCCCTCAGGCCTTGCCTTACGTCGCCTATGTAAGCTCGGCTTACCGCTCGGACATCATCAACGAGCTGTGCCAGTTCTTCATGGACCATAACGTCGAGCTGGAAAACCTGACTTGCGACACCTATCAGGCTCCGCAAACTGGCGGCACCATGCTCAACGCCACGTTTACCGTGACCTTGCCGGCCGGCGTACAAATCAGCTGGTTGCGCGATCAGTTCCTGGATTTCGCCGATGCGCTGAACCTGGACGCCCTGATCGAGCCGTGGCGCCCACAGAACCCAATGTAAGGAAGCTTTTCATGGCCGTTGCTATCGACCAACAGGTTGCCGACTTCGAAGCACCCGCCACCAGCGGGCAGACCGTCAGCCTCGCGGGCCTCAAAGGCAAGCAAGTGGTGATCTACTTCTATCCGAAGGACAGCACGCCGGGTTGCACGACCCAGGGCCAGGGCTTTCGCGATCAATTGGACGCCTTTAAAGCGGCCAACACCGAAGTGTTTGGCGTTTCCCGCGATAGCCTGAAATCCCATGAAAACTTCAAGGCCAAGCAAGCGTTCACTTTCGAGCTGATCAGCGACAAGGAAGAGGCGCTTTGCCAGCTGTTCGACGTGATCAAGCTGAAAAAACTTTACGGCAAGGAATACATGGGCGTGGATCGCAGCACGTTCCTGATCGACAAGGATGGCGTATTGCGTCAGGAATGGCGTGGCGTGAAGGTGCCAGGGCATGTCGATGCGGTACTGGCCGCGGCTCAGGCGCTGAACAAGGCCTGATCATCAAAAAAAATCGCAGCCCAGAGCTGCGATTTTTTTTATCAACACACTTTTAAAGCAGCGGCGCCACCACTGGCTCTTTGCGTGGCCACGCATCAAGCACAGCCTTGAACAGTGTCGCCAGGGGAATCGCAAAGAACACCCCCCAGAATCCCCACAAACCGCCAAACAACAGCACCGCACAGATGATCGCCACTGGGTGCAGATTGACCGCCTCCGAAAACAGCAATGGCACCAGCACGTTGCCATCCAGTGTCTGGATGATCCCGTAGACCGCCATCAAATAGATGAACTGGTCGCTCCAGCCCCACTGGAACAGCGCAATCAGGAACACCGGCACCGTCACCACCACGGCGCCGACGTAGGGCACCACCACCGAAATCCCCACCAACAACGCCAGCAGCGCCGCGTAGTTCAGCTCCAGGACGACGAAAGCGATGTAGGTCACGCCGCCGCAAATGAAAATCTCGATAACCTTGCCGCGAATGTAGTTAGCGATCTGCCGGTTCATTTCATGGGCGACACGGGTAATCAGCGCTCGCTCACGGGGCAGGTAGCCGCGCACCCACTGGCCGATCATGGCCCGGTCCTTGAGGAAGAAGAACACCAGGATCGGCACCAGCACCAGATAGATCATGATGTTGACCAACAGCGGCAGACTCGACAGCGAGAACGTCAGCGCCCATTGCCCGAACTTGCCGATCTCGCCACGTGCTACCTCGATGGCTTGCAGCACCTGTTCGTCAGACACCAGATGCGGATAGCGCTCCGGCAACAGCAACAACAGCGACTGCCACTTGGCGAGCATGCCGGGCAACTCGTTGAACAAGGTGATCAACTGATGCCAGAGCAGCGGCACCACGACCACGATGAATACCAGCAACACCCCCATGAACAGCGCAAAGACCAACCCCACCGCCGCCCCGCCCGGCACCCTCAAGCGTTCGAGGGTCAGCACCAGGCCCTGCATCAGGTACGCCAGCACCATCCCGGCCAGCACCGGCGCCAGCATTCCACCCAGCGTCAGGACGGCGGTGAACGCCAGAAACAGCAGGACTGCCAGAACCACGGCTTCTTCATCGGAGAAATAGCGCTGAATCCAGTCGCGTAACACTTTGAACATCAATAATCCTTAAGAACAAATGCCGCAGGTTTCAGGCTTTTTTCAACCAGTAGCGGTACACGCCCGCCTCATCTTCTTCACGAAGCAGCGTATGACCGGCCAATCGGGCAAAGGTGCGGAAGTCACGCTGCGAACCCGCATCGGTGGCGATCACCTTGAGTACCGCACCGCTGGCCATTCGATTGAGCTCCATCTTGGCCTTGAGCAACGGCAACGGACAATTCAGGCCGCAGGCGTCCAGCTCAACGTCATGGGCTACAGCATCGATCATTGCATTACTCCGGGTCACGTAGTCGAGTTGCCTAGAATATCTGGTCGCAAGGCTGGTGTCCGGCTACAGTAAGGTCTTTGTCGACTAAGGCTTTGTGCATGACTTTTTTGCGCCCTACCCTGCTGACGCTCGCTTGCCTGCTCGCCTCACCGGGCTTCGCCGACGACCTGCCGTCACTCGGCGACGCCAGTTCTGCCATCGTCTCACCACAGCAGGAATACCAGTTGGGTCGCGCCTGGCTCGCACTGCTACGCAGTCAGGTCTCGCAGCTCAACGATCCGCAGCTCAAGGACTATGTCGAGTCCAGCGTTTATCGTCTGGTGGAGACCAGCCAGGTCAATGACCGGCGTCTTGAGTTCATCCTGATCAACAGCCCTCAGCTCAACGCCTTTGCGGCACCTGGCGGGATTGTCGGGGTCAACGGCGGCCTGTTTCTCAACGCCCAGACCGAAGGCGAATATGCCTCGGTACTGGCGCACGAATTGGCTCACTTGTCGCAACGTCACTTTGCCCGTGGCGTCGAAGCGCAACAGCGCATGCAAGTGCCGATGATGGCCGCCTTGCTGGCCGGGATCGTGATTGCCGCTGCCGGTGCCGGTGATGCCGGGATCGCCGCCATTGCGGGTACGCAGGCGGCGGCGATTCAGGAACAGCGGCGTTTCTCCCGCCAGAACGAACAGGAAGCCGACCGCATCGGTATCCTCAATCTGGAAAAGGCCGGTTACGATCCACGCTCGATGCCCACCATGTTCGAACGCCTTGGGCGCCAGTACCGCTTCGATGCCAAGCCACCGGAATTCCTGCTGACTCACCCGGTCACCGAATCGCGGATCGCCGACACCCGCAACCGTGCCGAACAGGCTCCAAAAGGTGGTATTGAGGACACCGTGCGCTATCAACTGATTCGCGCACGGGTGCAGCTGATATACGAGGAAACTCCAGGCTTGGGCGCCAAGCGCTTCCGCGCGCAACTGGATGAAAACCCGAAAAGCGATGTCGCTCGCTATGGCCTCGCTATCGCCCAGATCAAGGGCGGCCAACTCAACGACGCTCGGGAAAATCTCAAGCTGCTGTTGGCCAAGTCGCCAAACGAGATCATCTACAACCTCGCCCAGATCGATCTGGACATCACCAACAATCGTCTGGCGGATGCGCAAACCCGGGTGGACCGGATGCTGACTCAGTACCCGGGCAACTATCCGCTGAACCAGGTGCGCGTCGACCTGTTGTTGAAACAGAACCGCGCCGCCGATGCGGAAAAAGCACTGGAAGGCCTGCTCAAGTCGCGGCCGGATGATCCGGACGTTTGGTATCAGGTGGCCGAGACTCGCGGCCTGTCGGGCAACATCATCGGCCTGCATCAGGCACGTGCCGAGTATTTCGCCCTGGTCGGCGACTATCGTCAGGCGATCCAGCAACTGGATTTCGCCAAACGCAAGGCTGGCAGCAACTTCCCGCTGTCGTCACGCATCGATGCCCGTCAGCGAGAGCTGATGGAGCAAGAGCGCATGATCAAGGACATGATGGGATAGTTTGTTTCAGGCATAAAAAAACCGCCTCTTTCGAGGCGGTTTTTTATTCAACCGACAACCGGATTATTCCGCCAGTTTGAAGGTGATGAAGCTGGCACGACCCTGACGCAGCACACGCATCGATACCGAACGATTCTTCGGCAGCGCCTTGGCGATGTCGGTGAACTCCTTGGTGGACTCGATTGCCTGATTGTTCAGGTGAGTAATGACGTCACCTGGCTGCAAGCCGATCATCGAAGCAGGACCGTCCTGCACTTCCTTGATCACCACGCCGCCTTTGAGGTCGTAGGTTTTCTTCTGCTCAGCAGTCAACTCGACGACAGAAACACCCAGACGATTACTGCTGGTCTCGGCGCCCGACTTCGGCAAAGCATCGAGTTCTTTGTCTTCATCAGGAATCGCGCCAACCGTCAGCTCGACGTTTTTGCGCTTGCCTTCACGAATCACTTCCAGATTGGCCTTGGAGCCAGCTTTCAGTGCACCGACCAGATGTGGCAGATCGGCGGACATCACGATCGGTTGCCCGTTCATGCTCAGGATAACGTCGCCAACTTGCAGACCACCCTTGGCAGCCGGGCCGTCATCCTGGATCTGGGCGACCAGCGCACCAGCCGGTTTGTCCAGACCGAACGACTCGGCCAGATCCTTGTTCACTTCCTGAATCACGACACCCAACCAGCCACGGCTGACCTTGCCACCGCTTTTCAGCTGGTTGGAAACGTCCATGGCCACGTCGATAGGAATCGCGAACGACACACCCATGAAGCCGCCGGAACGGGTGTAGATCTGCGAGTTGATCCCGACCACTTCGCCGTTCAGGTTGAACAACGGGCCACCCGAGTTACCCGGGTTGATCGGCACGTCGGTCTGGATGAACGGCACATAGTTTTCGTTCGGCAGGCTGCGACCGACGGCACTGACGATGCCTTGGGTCACGGTGTGATCAAAGCCGAACGGCGAACCGATTGCCACGACCCATTGGCCGGCCTTCAGATCCTGGGATTTGCCTAGTTTCAGAACCGGCAGATCCTTGCCTTCGATTTTCAGCAGTGCCACGTCGGAACGCGGATCAGTGCCGACCAGCTTGGCTTTCATCTCGCTGCGATCAGCGAGACGCACGAGAATTTCGTCGGCGTCAGCGATCACGTGGTTGTTGGTCAGGATGTAGCCGTCGGGCGAAATGATGAAGCCCGAACCCAGGGACTGGGCTTCACGCTGACGATCACCGCGAGGCGAACGCGGTTGCGGCGGCATGCCACGTTCGAAGAACTCGCGCAACATCGGCGGCAAGCCTTCGAGGTCAGGCATCTGCTGGTTGACCTTGCGATCCGGCAGTTTCTGCGTGGTACTGATGTTCACCACCGCGGGCGAGGCCTGCTCGACCAGTTGCGTGAAATCAGGCAGTTCGACCGCTTGCGCAGTGACAGCCTGACCGAGCACCAGCACGGTGGCAAAAATGGAGAGATAAGACTTCAAGCGTGGTATCGACATACGGCTCCCGTTACGACGAGCATGGTTAAGCGATATGGATCAAGGAACACCGGGAAAGATACGCCGGTATTTTTGTTCCGGGAACAACAAACAAGGCCAGAGCCGAGGGGCTCTGACCTATAAAAAATTCTGGGGGTATTTGCAAACTGAAATGCTCACGAAACATTTCGATCTCAGCTTACTGTGTGGTGGAAGCGGCATCAGTACGCATGGATAACGCAATCCGTTCGGCAGTGCCTACCGGGATTTCACCAACCACGGTCACCATGATCTCGCCCTGCGGTGTGGTCAAGCGCCGGGAAACCGCGACGGTTGGTCCCAACTGAGTACGGGTGTCGGTGACTGTCGCCCCATTCAACGGCTCCAGGAACACCGAAAAACGCGCGAGGCCATCGTCATACATCAAGCTGTTGACCTGGGTTTTGGTGTCGGGATCCTTGCGTGCAGTGCTGCTGGTCAGTTCGAAGCCAGGCGGTAACCAGTCCGAATGCCAGACCTGAGCAGTCTTGATCGCAGAAGCCTTGTCACTGCCGAGATTGACGGCTTTGCAGTCAGCGCCTGGCTGCAAATCACTGTCGGAAGGAACATTGGCAGTATCCAGTTGCGTGAACTGGAACCGCTCCAGCAACTGCCCTTTGTCGTTCAGCAGCAACGATTTCAGCGGCAGGCCGGTTTCTTTATCCAGATGCAGTTCAAACCCGTAACGGTGTTGGTCGCGAGGCGTCAGTGAAACGATCACTGCCGCACGCCCGGCCACACGCGACTTGCCAATGACAGCAAGGTCATACCAGTTCTTGAGCTTTTGGGGATCGAGTGCACGAGCTGCGGAGTTTGGCGAATCCCCCAGCCCTGCGATCAGGGTGCCGCTGACGCATTGAGTATGCCCATCAATGCGTACGACTTCCTGCGCTGAGCCGTCGAGCTGGAGCAACCGCTCGCGAACTTTGCCATCCTGGACGCGGTGCCAGATGTTATGGGTAGAAAAACTACCGTTACGCTCGTAGACGAAAGTACCGTGAAAGCTTTGCTGTTGCTCGGCCTGACCAAGACGGGTCAACCAGTCCTGGGCTTCATCGGCGTGGGCTGGAACAACAAACCAGCCACTGAGCAGAAGCGAAAGTAGAGGTATGGCGCGCATGATCCTCCTTAGCGGTTTTCCAGGCTTGCTGCACGAGCGTAAGGCAGAGCGCTCTCAGTACCTTTCAATGCAGCCTGTTGAGCATGTTGGCGCAGGTAGCTCGGCAGACGCTGATCATGCCAGCCTGGCTGACCTTGCAATACGCCGTTGGCCATAGGACCAGTGGCTTCCGAACTCTCATTGTAGCCTGCCAAAACAGCCGGGCCCTTGATTTGAGGAGCGGCCAGATTCTGTTGGCTGGATTGCTGAGCCAGTTCGACACCGGCGATCTCGTCCTGGTTGTACAGACGAACACCTGCCAGCACAGCGACGGTTACCGACGCGGCGACGGCCAGACGACCCAGGCTGCGCCATGGACCACGGGTGGCTTTTGCCGGTACGGCTTCGTCAGCCAAGGCTGCGGAAACGGCCGCGGCGATGTCCAGACGTGGAAGCAGCAGATCCTTGTGCATCACTGCCCGAGCGATCTGATAACGAGCCCAGGTTTCACGGGTTTCAACATCGTCGCAGGCACTGAGTACCCGACGCAATTCCAATTCGTCCGCTTCGTTATCCATCACTGCGGACAGCGATTCCTGCAGGGCTTCACGACTCATGGCGTTCCTCTCTTGGCTGTCGCCGCTGTCTTTAGTTTTCCTGCAACAACGGCTGCAGGGCTTTATCGATGGCCTCCCGGGCGCGGAAAATCCGGGAGCGCACGGTGCCCACCGGACATTGCATGACGCTCGCAATGTCCTCGTAACTCAGACCATCGAATTCACGTAAAGTTAAAGCCGTACGCAAATCTTCTGGAAGTTGCTGAATGGTTCGATGGACGGTGCCTTCGATCTCATCCCGCAGCAAAGCCCGTTCTGGCGACTCGAGATCCTTGAGGCCATGATCGCCATCGTAGAACTCTGCATCCTCGGAACTGACATCGCTATCCGGCGGCCGACGGCCGCGTGAAACCAGATAGTTTTTCGCCGTGTTAATGGCGATGCGGTAAAGCCACGTATAAAACGCGCTGTCTCCGCGAAAATTTCCAAGTGCACGGTACGCCTTGATAAAGGCTTCTTGTGCCACATCCTGGGCTTCATGGGTGTCGTGCACAAAACGCACGATCAACCCGAGAATTTTGTGCTGGTATTTCAGCACTAGCAGATCGAACGCTCGCTTGTCGCCGCGTTGAACGCGTTCGACCAGCTGCTGATCCTCTTCCTGGGTTAGCATGAACACTCCTCGATAAGCTCGGAGGAGGCTTGCATAACTAAACGACCGGACTTGCAAACATAGACTCGGGCTTTTCGCAAAAGTTCTCCCCCTCCAGGCAAGTTTCCTGCGGGCTCTGATTCGGCACGCACGAAAAGCGCAGCGCGAGATTCCCCGGCTGCGCGAATAATCTTGTCATCGGTTTCGCCGGCAAGGATCCAAAGCAGATCCTGCGCTGAAGCCGACACTGTCCCTTGAATCAGGCAACCGTCTATTGATCTTGGGCCTTTGGCAAAAGTTCCAAATATTTATAGCTGCCCGAAACCGACATTGTGCAACCGTGCAATGAAAAAGACTGTTAAATCCACGATACAGTTCACTTGTCGCCGAATCGGCCGAAAAAACATCCGACGAAGCGTCAGGTCTTTTCCGTCACAGTAGTTTCACAATGCCATATGGGCTCGGCTATTGTGCCGCTCCACCCCTCTATATACTAGTGGGCTGTACGCAAACCTGACTCGCCTGTCCAGTTGTCCAGCGCCTCCCCCGAACCGGGTCGCTTTGAGCGGAATCCTGAAATGAGCCAACAGTTTCAACACGATGTTCTGGTAATTGGTAGCGGTGCTGCCGGCTTGAGCCTTGCGCTGACCTTGCCCGGTCATTTGCGTATCGCCGTACTGAGCAAAGGCGACCTCGCCAATGGCTCGACTTTCTGGGCCCAGGGCGGTGTCGCTGCCGTCTTGGATGACACCGATACTGTCGAATCCCACGTCGATGACACTCTCAATGCGGGCGGCGGCCTGTGCCATGAAGATGCCGTTCGCTTTACCGTCGAACACAGTAAAGAAGCGATTCAATGGCTGATCGACCAAGGCGTGCCATTTACCCGCGATGAACAATCCAGCACCGAAGACGGTGGATTCGAGTTTCACCTGACCCGCGAAGGCGGCCACAGTCATCGCCGCATCATCCACGCCGCCGATGCCACCGGCGCGGCGATTTTCCGTACCTTGCTGGCCCAGGCCAAAGAACGGCCGAACATCGAGCTGCTGGAACAGCGGGTCGCGGTCGACCTGATCACCGAAAAGCGCCTTGGCCTTGAAGGTGATCGCTGTCTGGGTGCCTACGTACTCAACCGTGGCACCGGTGAAGTCGACACCTACGGCGCCCGCTTCGTGATCCTCGCCTCCGGCGGCGCCGCCAAGGTCTACCTCTATACCAGCAACCCGGATGGCGCCTGCGGTGATGGCATCGCCATGGCCTGGCGTTCGGGCTGTCGGGTGGCAAACCTGGAATTCAACCAGTTCCACCCCACCTGCCTGTATCACCCGCAAGCCAAGAGTTTCCTGATCACCGAAGCCCTGCGCGGCGAAGGTGCACACTTGAAACTGCCTAACGGCGAACGCTTCATGCAGCGCTTCGACCCCCGCGCCGAACTCGCTCCGCGCGACATCGTCGCTCGGGCCATCGACCATGAGATGAAGCGCCTGGGCGTCGATTGTGTCTATCTGGACATCAGCCACAAGTCCGAAGATTTCATCAAGACGCACTTTCCGACCGTGTACGAACGCTGCCTCGAATTTTCCATCGACATCACCAAGCAACCGATTCCGGTGGTTCCGGCGGCGCACTACACCTGCGGCGGCGTGATGGTCGACCAGCAAGGTCGTACCGATGTGCCGGGGCTTTATGCGATTGGCGAAACCAGCTTCACCGGCCTGCATGGCGCCAATCGCATGGCCAGTAACTCGTTGCTGGAGTGTTTCGTCTATGCCCGCTCCGCTGCGGCGGACATCGTTGAGCAATTGCCGCAGATTTCGGCGCCCATCGCCCTGCCCGCCTGGGATGCGAGCCAGGTGACCGATTCGGATGAAGACGTAATCATCGCGCACAACTGGGATGAACTGCGGCGCTTCATGTGGGACTACGTCGGCATCGTGCGCACCAACAAGCGCCTGCAACGGGCGCAGCACCGGGTGCGTCTGTTGCTGGATGAAATCGACGAGTTTTATAGCAACTACAAGGTCAGTCGCGATCTGATCGAACTGCGTAACCTGGCCCAGGTGGCCGAACTGATGATTCTGTCAGCCATGGAGCGCAAGGAAAGTCGCGGCCTGCATTACACACTCGACTACCCGAACATGCTGCCAGAAGCGCTGGACACTATTCTGGTGCCGCCCACCTACGCCGACTGAACTTGAGCCGGACCCGCAGGCGTCGGTGCACATCCGCCGCCTGCGAATCCCGGGGCACGCAAATGGCCCGGACTCGCCGCTCGCCCCGCAGACGAAAACGCAGCACCACCACCAACGGCAGCGCCAGGCTGTCCCGCCGCAGCTGTACCGCTTGCCATCCAGCCGCCTGACTCCATAATTCCCAGCCCTCGGCATTACGGCGCAAACCGCAGAACGCCTGTGGGTGCGTCAGCAAAATCTGCCGTGGCAACGCCCAAACGCCATGCAACAGGCAGAACGAAACGCCGAGCAGACTGACCCAGAGCGGTATGTCGAGAAGGAAAAGCGAACCCAGCGCGAACAGCTGGGCCAATAGATACACCGCCAGCAACTGCCGTGAGGCATGCCAGCGGCATTCGAACGAATTACTTGGGCTGGACACGATCCAGGATCATGCGAACCATGCGCTGAAGTTCCGGATCTTCCGATTCGTTGCGCTCCATGAACCAGCCGAACATGTCCTGATCCTCGCATTCCAGCAGGCGGACGTACAGCGCGCGATCCACCTCGTTCAGACCTGCGTAAACCTCTTTCACAAACGGCACCAGCAACACGTCAAGCTCAAGCATGCCGCGGCGGCTGTGCCAGTAGAGGCGATTCAGTTCAACATCTTCGACCATGGAGCGCTCCTCAAATAGGCCGCAAGTATACAGGCCCGCGTCTCGTCGAACAGTCGGCTTTGGTCGGTCACCGACGATCCTTTGTGAACTACCCATTTCGAAGGCGCCCCCTTATCATGTCCACCAGACTCTTTATCCTGCGATGACCCATGGCCGATTCTGCTTTTTTCTGCACGCTGTCTCATGAAGGTGTTCTGGCGGTCCGCGGAGCGGACGCCGGCAAGTTCCTGCAAGGCCAATTGACCTGCAACCTCAATTACCTCAGCGACACCCAGGCCAGCCTCGGCGCGCGCTGCACGCAGAAAGGCCGGATGCAATCGAGCTTCCGCATCCTGCTTGAAGGTGACGGTGTGTTGCTGGCCATGGCCAGTGAGTTGCTGGAGCCACAACTGGCGGACCTGAAAAAGTACGCGGTGTTCTCCAAGTCCAAATTGACCGATGAAAGCGCTGCCTGGGTCCGCTTTGGTGTCGAACACGGCGATGCGGCGCTGAAGAGTCTCGGGCTTGACCTGCCGGCAGACACCGACAGCGTTGCGCGCCATGACGGTTTGATCGCCATCCGCGTTTCGCCCGATCGCGCCGAACTCTGGGTCGCGGCGGATCAAGCCGACAGCATCAAGGGCAAGCTGTCCGCCCTGCTGACTGAAAGCGATCTGAATCAATGGCTGCTGGGCCAGATCCGAGCCGGGATCGGCCAGGTGATGCCGAACACCCGTGAGCTGTTCATCCCGCAGATGCTCAATTTGCAAGCCGTCGGTGGCGTGAGCTTCAAAAAAGGCTGCTACACCGGCCAGGAAATCGTCGCGCGGATGCAGTACCTCGGCAAACTCAAGCGTCGCCTGTACCGCGTGCAACTGGATACCAGCGAACTGCCTGAACCCGGCACGCAGCTGTTTTCCCCGAGTCATAACAGTGCAATCGGTGAAGTGGTGATGGCCGCCAATGCCGAAAATCACATTGAACTGTTGGCAGTGCTGCAAGCCGAAGCTGCGGAAGGTGGCGATATCCACGTGGGTGCCCTCGACGGCCCGGCGCTGCACTTGCTCGACCTGCCTTATCAACTGGACCGCGACCGCGAAATCCAGCGTTAACCGCAGTACTTTTTGCGACACCTAGAGAAACGAAATGAGTGAGCTGGCGGAAAAGGTCCAACAGGATTTGGTTGAGGCCATCGATAACGATGACCTGGTTCTGCCAACATTGCCGGAAGTGGCGTTGCAAATACGCAAGGCCGCTGAAAACCCGGAAATCAGTATCAGCAGTTTGAGCAAAGTGATCGGTCGCGATACCGCGTTGTCGGCGCGCCTGATCAAAGTGGTCAATAGCCCCCTGCTGCGTGCAACTCAGGAAGTCACTGATTTGCACACGGCGATCACGCGCCTGGGCATCAACTACAGCAGCAACCTGGCCATCGGCCTGGTCATGGAGCAGATTTTCCATGCGCGCTCCGAGGTGGTGGAACAGAAAATGCGCGAAGTCTGGCGCAAAAGTCTGGAAATCGCCGGTGTCAGTTACGCGCTGTGCCGCAGCTATACGCAGCTCAAGCCCGATCAGGCGGCCCTTGGCGGGCTGGTGCATCAGATCGGTGTGTTGCCGATCCTGACCTATGCCGAAGATCACTATGAACTGCTGTCCGACCCGGTCAGCCTCAACCATGTGATTGACCGCATTCATCCATTACTCGGCGACAAGCTGCTCAGGGTCTGGGAGTTTCCGGAGATGCTGGTGCAGGTGCCGCTGCTCTATCAGAACTTCAAGCGACAATCGGCGCAGGTCGATTATGTCGATCTGGTGCAGGTGGCGAGCCTGTATTGCCACAAGGACACCGATCACCCGATTTCGCGCATTGATCCGTTCAGTGTCCCAGCCTTCGTCAAACTCGGGATTGATCCGGACAACAAGGCGATGTGTGCGGATCTTGAAGAAACCCGATCGATGTTTTACTGATCGAGACCGCGTCGCCCCAATCGCGAGCAAGCTCGCTCCCACAGGGATTTGTGGTGTGACATAGATCCAATGTGGGAGATTCTATGGTTGAGGGGAAGCCCTCAACCTGCTTTCGGTTGGTATTCACCTTGCCCTTTTAGCAGTGCAAATACGATCCGGGCAAGCTTGCGAGCCAGTATCACCAGGGCCTGCGTGGT
>NZ_JBLNNF010000036.1:0-24538 GCF_047784845.1 Pseudomonas sp. NFX98
GCCGTGCGGCGAAGCCGCACACATCGAGAGGAGGTCGTCGCGAAGCAGACCGGAGGCGATGCCCCCGGATGAATGCCGGAGCGAAGGAACACCGAGCTCTAGCGAGGTGCCGTACGTAAGGGGCGAGCGTTTTTTTGGTTACTTTTTTTAGGCGCTTGTAAAAAAAGTGACTCGCCGTAAGGGCGAAACCCTAAGCCGCCGTTACCGCTGGAATGGATATGTACCCGATAAAAAATCCCGGTCGGCTATAAGGCCGCCATCGCCATTCAGCACCCACAAAAAAGGCGACCCCGAAGGTCGCCTCTTGTGTCACTGCCCGTACTGCCGCCCCAATCCCCCAGGCACCCCATGAATATCCGTCTCCTCCCAAGGCCCCTTCGGACTGATCGACCGGCTCCAGCCATTATCCCAACGGTAGTACGTACGCTGGCGATAAAAGGTATTCGGCTGGTCATCCAGCACATAGACACCCAATTTAGGATCCCAGTGACTATTGCCCCCCGGCGGCGGCGCAAAACTGGCAGAAGTGCGGGGCAGCGGTTTGGCAGGCTTGGCCGGAGCGCTCGGCTTGCTCGGTACAGTGGACGGCGCAGGCTTGGTACTCGGCTGCGACGGCGGAATTGGTGGCGGCGTCGGCTGCTCCACCGGAGGCCGTTGGACCGCACAAGCGCTCAGCCCTAAAACAACGCTGAGCAGGGTGATACGAGCGATGGCGGTCATGATGGTGCTTCCTGTTTATTCCCGGGGTTATTTATCCGGGCTGTCGATAGTCAGTTTTTGCGGCGCGGTGGTACTGCTGGCCAAAGGTTGGCTACGACCGATCCACTCACCGGCGGTTGGTTTGCCGGCGCGGGAAATGCGCGCAACCAGTTGGACTTCAGGAAAGTTCGACAGTTTCAACTGCGGCATCATCGCGTCAGCATCGCCCAATTCGACAGTCGCCGGCAGATCAGCCACGGTCAGGCGCTTGGCGGCCAAGGGCGCGGGAGGACCGTTGGTGGCGCGGGCGAAGATGAACACGCTGTCACCCGGCTGGACCTTGGCTTTCAGATCAGCCGCCAGATCCACCCGGACCTTGAGCAGCGCAGCAACCTTGGCCACCGGAGCCTCAGCTACCTTACCGCCGCTGGCGACCAGTTTTTCCTTGGCGCGGGTAATGCCGCCCTGCAGCGCGATCCGGGATTTGTCTTCCGGCGGTAGTTGTTCCAGCAGGCGATTCCAGTAATCGATGGCGTCCTGGTAACGCTCGGCTTCGAATGCAGCGATGCCCAACAAACCGAGGCTGGTGACTTCCTTCGGATCGGCTTTCAGCGCTTCGTCAGTCAGCGCCTGAATCTTGTCCGACCATTTCTTGCCATCGGCGAAGTACTGGGCCTGCGCCCATTGCCCCAACAGTTCAGGCTGACGCCCGGCGATGTTGACGGTGCGCTCGAAAATCTTTGCCGCATCGGCGGGACGATCCTGAGTCATGTAGGTACGACCAAGAAAGTACAGCGCCTCGGCGGAGTCCGGTTGAGCGGCGACCGCACGCTCCAGACGCTGCGTCATCTCTTCCATCGACTGTGGCGCCTGGGAGAATTCCCGGGTCAGCTCGACTTTGTCGCTGGCACCAAAATGCAGGTACAAACCCAGGCCCAGCACCGGGACCAGAATCGCCGCCAGAAGTGGCGCCGGTTTACCCAGGCGCGTGACCCGTGGCGCGGCAACGCCTTCGGTATCGGCGAGCAATTCGCGGGCGGCCTCGGCGCGGCCGGCGTCCATTTGCGCGGCATCGAGTACGCCCTCTTCCTGCTGAGTCTCAAGCTCAGCCACGCGCTCCTGATACAGCGCCACGTTCAGGGCAGTACGATCCTCTTCGAGCTGGGCGCGACGGTTGCGCAGAACAGGGATCAGCAGAAAACTCAGGGCCACCAGAAGGAGCAGACCTGCAGCGAGCCAGAAATCAATCATTCTTGGTTTTTATCCAACAGTTGATCGAGGCGCTTGCGCTCCTCGGCAGAAAGCGTGTCCGGGGTATCAGCGCGTTGCACGCGACGACGGCGGACAATCACCGCGATGATCACAAAACCACCCAGCAGCAGGCCGGCGGGACCGAACCAGAGCAGCGCAGTCTTGGCGTTGAGGGCCGGTTTGTAGCGGACGAAATCACCGTAGCGATCAACCATGAAGTCGATGATCTGCTGGTTGTCCTTGCCCTCGCCGAGCATGCGGAAAATCTCTTTGCGCAGGTCGGCGGCAATCGGCGCGTTGGAGTCGGCGATGTCCTGGTTCTGGCACTTGGGGCAGCGCAGTTCCTTGGTCAATTCGCGAAAACGTTCGCGGTCGCCCTCTTTGGCGAACTCGTAGGTGTCAATGGCGGCATGCGCCACACCGGCCATGCTCAAACCCAGGACTACGGCAGCTAGCCAGCGCTTCATGGCTTGGCCTCATCAACCAGCGCCTGATACTTGGCCGCCAGTTTTTCGCGCCAGACCTGCTCGTCGATCACACCGACGAACTTGTCGCGGATGATGCCTTTGGCGTCGATGAAGAAGGTTTCCGGTGCGCCATACACACCGAGGTTCAGGCCCAGGGTGCCGGCATCGTCGCGGATATCCAGTTGGTATGGGTTGTGGAATTCCGCCAGCCACTTCAAGGCATCGGCGTTGACGTCCTTGTAGTTGATGCCGTAAATCACCACGCCTTTTTCGGCCAGTTTGTTCAGCACCGGGTGCTCGACCCGGCAGGAAATGCACCAGGTGCCCCAGACGTTGACCAGTGCCGGTTTACCGAGGATGTCGGCGCGGGTCAGGGTCTTGTCGCCCTGCACTGCCGGCAGGGAAAACTCCGGGAACGGCTTACCAATCATTGCCGAAGGCAGCTCGGCCGGGTCCAGGTACAGACCGCGATAAAGGAACACGGCAACCACCAGAAAAATCGCCAGTGGCAACAACATCAACCAACGCTTCATGCAGTGGCTCCCGACATGCCGAGTGCTTCACGCACCTTGGATTTCACCTTGACTCGATAACGCCGATCCAGCGCCGCCAGCAATCCGCCGAGCCCGGTGAGCAAACCACCGAACCAGATCCAGCGTACGAACGGTTTGACGTGTACGCGCACCGCCCAGGCGCCATCGCCCAGTGGTTCGCCCAACGCGACGTAGAGGTCACGGGTGAAACCGGCGTCGATCCCGGCCTCGGTCATCACCGAGTTCTGCACGGTGTAGAGGCGTTTTTCCGGGTGCAGCACGCTGACTTCCTTGCCGTCGCGAATCACCCGCACGGTGCCCTTGTCGGAGGTGAAGTTCGGGCCTTCGAAGTGCTTGGCGCCTTCGAAGACGAACTGGTAACCGCCCAGGTCCATGGATTCGCCCGGTGCCAGGCGCAGGTCGCGCTCGGCACTGTTCTGGCTCGACAACACCACGCCGAGGGCGCAAACCGCGATGCCCAGGTGCGCAACCTGCATGCCCCAATAGCTGCGGGTCAGGGTCGGCAGGCCTTTGATCAAGCCTTTGTGGCGCGTCTTGTCGAAGATGTCACGCACACCCGCCAGCAACACCCAAGCGGCGAGCATGAAGGTCGCGATCACTGCCCAGTTGAAATCGCCGTAGGCGACGCCAGCCACCACGGCCAGCGCGGCGCTGCCGAGCAATACGGGCGTGAGCATGCTCATCAGCCATTTGACCGGGGTGTCTTTCCAGCGCACCAGCATGCCCACCGCCATCACCACCATCAGCAACCCCATCAACGGAATGAACAGCGCGTTGAAGTACGGCGGGCCGACCGACAGCTTGGCGCCGGTCATGGCATCGAGAATCAACGGGTACAAAGTACCGAGCAGGATCATCGACGCCGCCACCACCAGCACCAGGTTGTTGCCCAGCAACAAGGTTTCCCGCGACCAGAGATTGAAGCCCACCTGGCTCTTGACTACTGGTGCGCGCAGGGCGAACAGGGTCAACGAACCGCCAACCACGAACAGCAGGAAAATCAGGATGAACACGCCGCGCTCGGGGTCGGAGGCAAACGCGTGAACAGAAGTCAGCACGCCGGAACGCACGAGGAAGGTGCCGAGCAAACTCAACGAGAACGCGGCGATGGCCAGCAACACGGTCCAGCTCTTGAACACGCCACGTTTTTCCGTGACCGCCAACGAGTGAATCAGCGCGGTGCCCACCAACCAAGGCATGAACGAGGCGTTTTCCACCGGGTCCCAGAACCACCAGCCGCCCCAGCCGAGTTCGTAGTAGGCCCACCACGAGCCAAGGGTGATGCCGATGCCGAGGAAGGCCCACGCAACGATGGTCCATGGACGCGACCAGCGCGCCCACGCCGCATCAAGACGACCGCCCATCAACGCCGCGATGGCGAAGGCAAACGCCACGGAGAAACCGACGTAGCCCATGTACAGCATCGGCGGGTGAACGATCAGGCCGATGTCCTGCAGCAACGGGTTGAGGTCGGCGCCGTCGCTGGGCACTTGCGGCAGGATGCGTTTGAACGGGTTCGACGTGAGGATCAGGAACAGCAGGAAACCGGTGCTGATCATGCCCATCACCGCCAATACGCGGGCCAGCATGACTTGCGGCAACTGCCGCGAGAACACCGACACGGCGAAGGTCCAGCCACCGAGGATCAACGCCCACAGCAGCAACGAACCTTCGTGCGCGCCCCACACGGCGCTGAATTTGTAGTACCACGGCAAGGCGCTGTTGGAATTGTTGGCGACGTAGGCGACGGAGAAGTCGTCGACCATGAAGGCGTAGGTCAGGCAACCGAAGGCGAACAGCAAGAAGGCGAACTGCCCCCACGCGGCCGGCTGGGCGAGGCTCATCCAGAAACGGTCACCGCGCCAGGCACCGACCAATGGCACCACGGCCTGAACCAGCGCGAAACACAGCGCCAGAATCATGGCCAAATGGCCCAACTCTGGAATGAAAATGCCGGAAGTCATTGATCAACCCTCCTTCGCGGGTGTTGGAGCGGACTGACCACTGTCTTTCAACGCTTTGGTCACTTCGGGCGGCATGTACTTCTCGTCGTGCTTGGCCAGCACTTCATCGGCCACCACCACGCCATCGGCGTTGATCTTGCCCAGAGCGACGATGCCCTGCCCTTCGCGGAACAGGTCCGGGAGGATGCCGCGATAGGTGATGGTCACGGATTTGTTGAAGTCGGTGACGACGAACTTAACGTCCAGCGAGTCGCCGGAACGCTGCAATGAACCCGCCTCGACCATGCCGCCGGCGCGGATGCGCGTGTCTTGCGGGGCCTCGCCGTTGGCGATCTGGGTCGGTGTGTAAAACAGATTGATGTTCTGCTGCAGGGCGCTCAGGGCCAGGCCGACGGCAGCGCCGACCCCGACCAGAATCGCCAGAATGATGATAAGACGCTTTTTACGCAGCGGATTCACTTGCCGTTCTCCCGGCGCAGACGACGCGCCTCTTGTTGCAGATACCGCTTGCGGGCCAGGATCGGCGCCGCCACGTTGAGGGCCAGCACTGCCAGGCAAATGCCATAGGCCGACCAGACATACAGGCCGTGATGGCCCATGGCGAGGAAATCGCCGAATGACGCAAAACTCATCGAACGACCTCCAGGCTGTTTTCGACTTCGGCTTTCACCCAACTGGCCCGCGCTTCACGCTTGAGCACTTCAAGGCGCATGCGCAGCAAAAGGACCGCGCCGAAGAAACAGTAGAAACCCAGCGCCGTCAGCAGCAATGGCAGCCACATTTCGGCAGGCATCGCCGGTTTTTCGGTGAGGGTGAATGTCGCGCCCTGGTGCAGGGTGTTCCACCACTCCACCGAGTATTTGATGATCGGGATGTTGATCACGCCGACAATCGCCAGCACCGCGCAGGCCTTGGCCGCGCTGTCGCGATTGCTGATGGCGTTGCCCAGTGCAATCAAGCCGAAATACAGGAACAGCAAAATCAGCATCGAGGTAAGGCGCGCGTCCCAGACCCACCACGAACCCCAGGTCGGTTTGCCCCAAATCGCCCCGGTGACCAGCGCCACGGCGGTCATCCAGGCACCGATGGGCGCCGCGCATTGCAGGGCGACGTCGGCCAGTTTCATTTTCCACACCAGCCCGACGATGCCGCACACGGCCAGCATCACGTAGATGGACTGCGCCAGCATCGCGGCCGGAACGTGGATATAGATGATGCGGAAGCTATTGCCTTGTTGGTAGTCAGGCGGCGCGAAGGCCAGGCCCCAGACCACGCCAACGCCGATCAGCAGCAACGCCGCGACGCTCAGCCATGGCAGCATTTTGCCGCTGATGCCATAAAACCATTTGGGCGAGCCGAGCTTGTGAAACCACGTCCAGTTCATACTGTTTCCATCACGGTTGCTCTTTACTGTGAAGAGCCTGGGTCTTTGCTGATCAAAAAATGATCAGACCTCATTATTCGCCGACACTGATCTTCAGGCCAGCCGCTATTGCAAAAGGTGTCAGGGTTATCGCCAGGGCGGTCAGGCTGCCAAGCCACAGGAGATAACCGGTCGCCGGCATGCCTTGGAGGGCGGCCTGCAAGGCGCCACTGCCCAAGATCAACACCGGGATGTACAACGGCAGAATCAACAACGCCAGCAACAGCCCACCGCGCTTCAAGCCGACCGTCAGCGCCGCGCCCACCGCACCGAGCAAGCTCAGCACCGGTGTACCCAGCAACAACGAAAGCAGCAACACCGGCAGACAGGCGGCAGGCAAACCGAGCATCAACGCCAGCAACGGTGCGAGCAAAACCAGTGCCAGGCCGGAAAAGGCCCAGTGTGCCAGCACCTTGGCCAAAACCAGAAGAGCCAGGGGGTGCGGCGAAAGGACCCACTGCTCGAGCGATCCGTCTTCGAAATCACTGCGGAAAAGCCCGTCCAGCGAGAGCAAAACCGATAAAAGGGCTGCCACCCAGACCAGTCCCGGGGACAAGGTTTGCAACAATTGAGACTCGGGACCGACCGCCAACGGGAACAGCGAAACCACGATGGCAAAGAAAACCAGCGGATTGGCCAATTCCGCAGGACGGCGGAACAGCAGACGGGCCTCACGGGCGACCAACAGGCCAAAAACACTCATACGGCCCATTTCCCCAGATCGATGTCGCGATAACCGGCCGGCATCCGGCTCAGCGTGTGGTGAGTGGTCAACACCACCATGCCACCGCGTTCGCAGTGTGCAGCCAGGTGTTCTTCGAGTTGTGCCACGCCTTGCTTGTCGAGGGCGGTGAACGGCTCATCGAGAATCCACAGCGGCGGGCTGTCCAGATACAAGCGTGCCAAGGCAACACGGCGCTGCTGACCAGCGGACAACGTGTGACAAGGCACGTCTTCAAAACCGCGCAATCCGACAGCCGCCAAGGCCTGCCAGATCGCTTCATGAGAGGCCGGTTGGTGCAGGGCGCAGAGCCAGCTCAGGTTCTCCTCCGGGGTCAGCAAATCCTTGATCCCCGCGGCATGGCCAATCCACAGCAGATTGCGCGCGAGCTCCGTACGCTGCTCGTTCAACGGCTGGCCGTTAAGCAACACCTCACCGGCCGTCGGATGCATCAGCCCCGAGAGCAGGCGCAACAGGCTGGTCTTGCCACTGCCATTGGGGCCGCTGATCTGCACCATTTCGCCACTGGCCAGTCTCAAATCGAGATTTTCGAAAAGCAGCCGAAGGTCTCGCTCACAGGCAAGGGCAACGGTTTGCAGGACAGGACTGGTCAAGGGTTCACGGGCCTTATACGGTTCAAGTCGGCTCTGGCGCGGCCGTTAAAGAGATGCAGAATAAATGTATTGGCGGCCCAAACTAGCGAGCTGCGTCAAATAATTGCAATGTTATCGGCACTCTGTATACAACTGGGCGGCATTATACATGCCAGCTCCTACTCTCAAGAGTGCATTTTCCCAAGGTTGTGACCGCGTATGACAGGCGAAATGAACATCCTCCCGCTACCGCCGACCACCCCGGCGACAACCCGCCCGCTGGCGGTCAGCGGCGAGTTGCTCAAGCTGTTGACGCCAATCGAAGGACTGATAACCGCCGGTCAGACCGCCAAGGCCGAAGTGCTGTCGCTCAAGCAGGCGGATCAGACTTTTCAGCTGTTGCTCAAGGTCACTCTCGAAAGCGGCCGCCAGACCACGGTCCAGGCCACCAGCAACCAGCCGTTGGCCCAAGGCACCAGCGTAGCGGTCACCCAGCCGTCGGCGGGCAGTCTGGCCATCACCGTGCAACAGGCCATCGCCTCCAGCATCGCCACCCTCACCCGCATCGACACCGCGCAGCTGCCGGTCGGCACCCTGTTGCAGGGCAAAGTGCTGACCTCTCAGGTGTTGCCGCAAGTGCCGGGGCAACCGACGGTGTTTCGCTCGATGGTCAGCCTGCTCAACACCGTACTCAGCGGCAGCACCCTGAGCATCGACAGCCCGCAGCCGTTGCGTATCGGCACCTTGCTCAGTGCGCAGGTACAGGACACGCAGACGCTGAAGTTCGTACCGCTCAGCAGCCGTCAGGAACAATTGGCGGTGACCCAGCAACTGGTCAGCCAGACCAGCCGTCAGGGCTCGCTGGATGGCTTGCTCAAACTCCTGCAAAACCTGCCGCCCTCGAACCAGATCTCCAGCGATCTGCGCGCGGCTGTGGACAAATTGCTCGCCGGCCTGCCGGACGTGCAGCAACTGAGCACACCCAAAGGCCTCGCACTCGCGCTGGCCGGCAGCGGTGCATTCCTCGAATCGAAACTGTTGAGCGGGCAAAACCCGACGCTCGCCCCCGATATGAAGGCCGATCTGCTCAAACTGATCGCGCAGCTGACACCGGGACTGCCGGCCAGCACCAATCTCAGCGCGATCATCGCCGCCAACACCCTGGCCCAGGCCATGCCGAGTTTCGTGCGTAACGCGCTGGGCATGCTCGGACAGGTCAGCGCCAAACCGTCGCCAAGCAGTTTTCCGCTGCCCGAGCGCCTGTTGCAAAGCGCCGACGGCGAGGACGATCTCGAACAGCTGCTGCGCCTGGCCGCCGCGGCGGTTTCACGCCTGCAAAGCCATCAACTGTCGAGCCTGGAGCAGACCGGCGTGACCAGTGACGGGCGTTTAATGAGTACATGGCAACTGGAAGTGCCGATGCGCAACCTGCAAGACATCGTGCCGTTGCAGATCAAGTTCCAGCGCGAAGAGGCGCCGGACAAGGAACAACCCCAGGAACGCCGCGACGAGCGCGAGCCGAAACAACAACTGTGGCGGGTCGAATTGGCTTTCGACATGGAGCCGTTGGGGCCGATGCAGGTCCAGGCGCAGCTGATCAAGGGCTGCCTGTCCAGTCAGCTCTGGGCCGAACGGCCGTACACCGCCAGCCTGATCGAAAGCAATCTGGCGTCATTGCGCGCGCGCATGCTTGCCTCGGGCCTGAACGTCGGCGATCTCGATTGCCACCACGGCAAACCACCCCAAGGCCCACAAACCCGCCTCGAACAACGCTGGGTCGACGAAAACGCATGAAAAACCCCAACACCCCACGCCAGGCCATCGCCCTCAAATACGACGGCACCCACGCCCCTACCCTCACCGCCAAGGGCGACGAAGAGCTGGCGGAGGAAATCCTGCGGATCGCCCGCGACTATGAAGTGCCGATCTACGAAAACGCCGAATTGGTGAGATTGTTGGCGCGGATGGAATTGGGGGACAGTATTCCGGAAGAGTTGTACCGGACGATTGCCGAGATCATTGCGTTTGCGTGGAATCTGAAAGGGAAGTTTCCGGCGGGGCAGGATCCGGATGCGCCGAGGGTGGAGAAGGATGTGACTGAGCGTGGGGATGATTATTGAATCTGGGGTGAGTTCTTAGGGGAATAGAAAAGATCGCAGCCTCGTTTCACTCGACAGCTCCTACACAGCTCCTACACAGCTCCTACAGGGTGTACGCCATCCCAATGTAGGAGCTGTCGAGTGAAACGAGGCTGCGATCTTTTGATCTGTCAGTTCTTGTGAAGCTTGCTCATCAACTCCGCCTCAGCCTGGGTCAAGCCGCAGGACTGGGTCAGTTCGTCGACGCTCGCGCCCATCCCGACCAGTCGCGCCGCTTGGGCGAACGACAGGCTGGTGGGGTCGCGTTGTTCCAGCTGAACGAGTTTTTCCGGCAACGGCGCGACGATCGAGCGCAGCTCGTGCAGGTCTTCACCCATGCGCACATTGCCGTTTTGATAGTCGTCCACGCGTTTGGCCAGGTCCTTGATGCGCTGATCGCGCAGCGCATCACCCTGGGCCTGTTGCGCGGCGATCAGCTTTTGACCGCGAATGTACGCCAGAAACATTGCCAGCGTGCCTGCCCAGAACAGGAACAGGACAATGACCGCAACCTCGAGAATCAATCAGATACTCTCCAGTTCCGACCATTCTTCTTCGCTCATCATCTTGTCCAGTTCGACCAGGATCAGCAGTTCGTTGTTCTTGTTGCACACGCCTTGGATGAACTTGGCGGATTCTTCGTTACCGACGTTCGGTGCGGTTTCGATTTCCGACTGACGCAGGTAAACCACTTCGGCCACGCTGTCGACCATGATCCCGACAACCTGCTTGTCGGCTTCGATGATGACGATACGGGTGTTGTCGCTGATCTCGGCATTCATCAGGCCGAAGCGCTGACGGGTGTCGATCACGGTGACCACGTTGCCGCGCAGGTTGATGATGCCCAGCACGTAGCTCGGGGCACCCGGAACCGGGGCGATTTCGGTGTAGCGCAGGACTTCCTGGACGCGCATCACGTTGATGCCGTAGGTCTCGTTGTCCAGCTTGAAGGTGACCCATTGCAGGATCGGATCTTCGGAACCTTTTGCCGCCGTTGCCTTGTCATTCATACCCTGACCCCTCAAGAAACCGCCCTAGCGGTGTTGTTCTGTTATGTAGTTTTGTGGGTCGGCTTCGTGCCGCCCATGTGCTTTGCCCCGCCGCTGGCGATCAACTCGGCCAGCGCGGAAACGTCGAGCAACGCACACATGTGTTCAATCACCGTGCCCGCCAGCCATGGCCGCTGGCCACGGTGACTGCGCCACTTGATTTCGTTCGGGTCCAGGCGCAACGAGCGGCTGACCTGATGCACCGCCAGGCCCCACTCATAACCCTGCACCGAGATGACGTATTGCAGGCCCTGCTTGAAATCGTCGCGATAACGGTCGGGCATGACCCACCGTGCGGTATCCAGCACTTTGAGGTTGCCCGCCTGACTCGGCAGGATGCCGAGGAACCATTCCGGCTGGCCGAACAACGGCGTCAGCTCATGACCGGCCAGGGAATAAATCGAACCCAGGCACACCAGCGGCACAGCCAGGGTCAACCCGGCGACATCGAACAACAGGCATTCGAACGGCTCGGCGGCCCAGGATGGACGACCGTCGGTGTCCACCGGTGGAGGCGTGTTGGCGGGTGGCAGATGAACTTCAACCACCGGTGCCACCAGCGTTGGCTGCACTTCGACAACCACCGGCTCCGGCGCTTGCGGTACTTCGGCGACTGGCGCCGCCAGTGTTTGCAACAACGGCGCGATGGTCGATACCGGCGACAGGATCGGCGCGGGTGCTTCGATTACCGCAACTACCGGACGTGCTGGCACTTCCAGCGGCGCGGCCGCTTTGGCGACCGGTTCGGCAGTGACCTTGGCCTGTCGGGCATCACGGGCCTGCTCTTCAAGCACCGCCGCCTGGAACTCATCGAGTGCCGCTTCAGCCTCGACCACCTCGGGCAGCGCTTCGACCGGCGGCAACAGTTCCTCGGTCACTTCTTGCAGAAGGTTGTCGAGGTACGATTGCAGCGCCAGTTGCGGGCGTGACGTCAGTTTCAATGGCCGGCTCGGACTCATCTCACGCCACCTGCGGAACAAGTTGTGCCGCCAGCAGGTGCTTGAGCAGCGCGCGGTAAGCGAGAACGCCACGGCTCTTGCCGTCGAATTGCGAAGGCGTCAGCCCGGCACGGCTGGCATCGCGCAGACGCGTGTCCACGGGGATGTAGCCTTGCCAGATGTCTTCCGGAAACTTGTCGCGCAAGACACGCAGCGTACCGAGGGACGCTTGCGTGCGGCGGTCGAACAGGGTCGGCACGATGGTGAACGGCAACGCCTGTTTGCGTGAACGGTTGATCATCGCCAGCGTGTTGACCATGCGCTCCAGGCCTTTGACCGCCAGGTGTTCGGTCTGCACCGGGATCACCAGTTGCTGGCTCGCCGCCAAGGCATTGACCATCAGCACGCCGAGCAACGGCGGGCTGTCGATCACCGCGTAATCGAAGTCCTGCCACAACTGCGCCAGGCTCTTGGCGATCACCAGGCCCAAGCCACTCTGGCCTGGTGATTGACGTTCGAGGGTCGCCAGCGCGGTACTCGACGGCAACAGGGAAATGCGTTCATCACTGGTCGACAGCAGCAACTGACCCGGCAAGCCCTGCGGCACGCTGCCCTTGTGCAGGAACAGGTCGTAATTGCTGTGTTCCAGGCTGTCGGGGTCGTAACCGAAATAGCTGGTCATCGAGCCGTGGGGGTCCAGATCGACCACGACCACGCGCTTGCCCGCCTCGGCCAGCAAACCGGCTAAAGCGATGGAGGAAGTGGTTTTACCGACACCACCCTTTTGATTGGCGACTGCCCAGACTCTCATTCGGATTGTTCCTCCCGGCCGAATCGATCGACCGAGAAATAGCTCAACGTGTTAATGCGGGTGACGGAGAATTGACGGCGCTCTCTCGTACCGGCGACTTGACCGGGGTCGGTGCAGTTTGTGTGCCAGCACGCTTCAACGCGGCATCCGGTTGCGCATGGGCGGTTCCGGTGCCGGTCAGGCTGCGGCGTACATCGAGATTGCGTGATACCACCAGCACCACACGACGGTTGCGCGCCCGGCCCTCAGCGGTAGCGTTATTGGCCACCGGCTGGAATTCACCGTAGCCCACCGATGCCAGGCGACCGGGGTTCACCCCTTGCATCGCCAGCATGCGCACGATGCTCGCCGAACGGGCCGACGACAGCTCCCAGTTGGTCGGGTACTGCGAGGTACGAATCGGTTGATCGTCAGTAAAACCTTCGACGTGGATCGGGTTGTCGAACGGCTTCAGGATCACCGCGACCTTGTCGATGATGTTGAACGCGATGTCGCTGGGCATCGCGTCGCCGCTGCCGAACAACAGGCTGGAATTGAGTTCGATCTCGACCCACAACTCGTTGCCGCGCACGGTCATCTGGTTGGACTGGATCAGGTCGCCGAACGCCGCACTGATGTCGTCGGCGATGCTTTTCAGCGGATCGCTCGCGCCGGCGACTCCGGCGTCGACCTGCTCGCTGTCCTTGACCAGCGGCTTGGCCGGGGTCACGGTCTTCGGTCGCTCTTCGCCGATCGGAATCGGCTTGAGGGCGCTGTCGGTATCGGTGAAGACCCCGATCAGCGCTTCGGAAATGATCTTGTACTTGCCTTCGTTGATCGAAGAAATCGAGTACATGACCACGAAGAACGCGAACAGCAAGGTAATGAAGTCCGCGTAGGACACCAGCCAGCGTTCGTGATTGACGTGTTCATCATGCTGGCGACGACGTGCCATGAGGTTATTCCCTTAATCCATGAAGCCTTGCAGCTTCAACTCGATGGAGCGTGGGTTTTCACCTTCGGCGATCGACAGGATGCCTTCCAGCAACATTTCACGATAACGGGACTGGCGCAATGCAACGGATTTGAGCTTGGCGGCAATCGGCAGCAGCACCAGGTTGGCACTGGCCACGCCGTAGATGGTGGCGACGAAGGCCACGGCGATGCCGTTACCCAGTTGCGAGGGATCACCGAGGTTGCCCATGACGTGAATCAGGCCCATCACCGCACCGATGATGCCGATGGTCGGCGCATAGCCACCCATGCTTTCAAAGACTTTGGCGGCTTCGATGTCGCGGCTTTCCTGGGTATAGAAATCCACTTCCAGGATGCTGCGGATCGCTTCCGGTTCGGCACCGTCCACCAGCAGTTGCAGGCCTTTGCGCGAGTAGCTGTCGGGTTCGGCGTCGGCAATGCCTTCCAGGCCGAGCAAGCCTTCCTTGCGTGCGGTCAGGCTCCAGTTGACGACGCGGTCGATACCACCGGCCAAGTCGACGCGCGGCGGAAACAGGATCCACGCCAGGATCTGCATGGCGCGCTTGAAGGCGCTCATCGGCGATTGCAGCAACGCTGCGCCGATGGTGCCGCCGAGTACGATCAAGGCGGCCGGGCCGTTGGCCAGCGCACCGAGGTGCCCGCCTTCGAGGTAGTTGCCGCCGATGATGGCGACGAACGCCATGATGATGCCGATAAGGCTGAGAACATCCATCAGATACACGCCTCGACGATGTGCCGGCCAATGTCGTCCAGGCTGTACACCGCGTCGGCGAGCTCGGCTTTGACGATCGCCATCGGCATGCCGTAGATCACGCAGCTGGCTTCATCCTGAGCCCAGATCGAACTGCCGCCCTGCTTGAGCAGGCGCGCGCCTTCGCGACCGTCGGCGCCCATGCCGGTCAAGACGACCGCCAGAACTTTGTCACCGTAGGACTTGGCCGCCGAACCGAAGGTGATGTCCACGCACGGTTTGTAATTGAGACGTTCGTCACCCGGCAGGATTTTCACCGCGCCACGGCCGTCGATCATCATTTGCTTGCCACCCGGCGCCAGCAACGCCAGGCCCGGACGCAGGATGTCGCCATCCTCGGCTTCCTTGACGCTGATGCGGCAGAGCTTGTCCAGGCGCTCGGCGAACGCTTTGGTAAACGCAGCCGGCATGTGCTGGATCAGCACGATCGGTGCCGGGAAGTTGGCCGGCAATTGGGTCAGTACCCGTTGCAGGGCAACCGGACCGCCAGTGGAAGTACCGATGGCAACCAGTTTGTAGGCTTTGCGTTTCGGCGCGGGCGACGACGTGGCCGCGTGGGCACGTGCCGGAATCGGTGCGGGTGCCGGACGTGCAGGCACGCTGCTGCCGTAACTGCCGATGCTCGAAGGCGTTGGCGTCGGAGCGGGTGCGGCCACAGGAGCCGGAGCGCTGAAAGAACTGACACGACGGTTGCTGCGCGCGATGCTGAGAATCTTCTCGCACAGCAGTTGCTTGACCTTCTCGGGGTTGCGCGAGATGTCTTCGAAATTCTTCGGCAGGAAGTCCACCGCGCCGGCGTCCAGCGCATCCAGGGTTACCCGGGCGCCTTCGTGGGTCAGCGAGGAAAACATCAAGACCGGGGTCGGGCAGCGCTGCATGATGTGCCGCACCGCCGTGATGCCGTCCATCATCGGCATCTCGTAGTCCATGGTGATCACGTCCGGCTTGAGGGCCAGGGCCTGATCGATCGCCTCTTTTCCGTTGGTCGCCGTACCGACGACCTGGATATTCGAATCCGCTGAAAGAATTTCCGAGACGCGGCGGCGGAAAAACCCCGAATCATCCACCACCAGGACTTTGACTGCCATAAACACTCCGTTAGACGGAGCGAGGCTCAGTCGCCCCGCTCCACCAGAATCAAATACGCCGTGCGGCGTAACGCTTGAGCATGCTCGGAACATCGAGAATCAGCGCGATGCGACCGTCACCAGTGATGGTGGCGCCCGACATGCCCGGGGTTCCCTGGAGCATTTTGCCCAATGGCTTGATGACCACTTCTTCCTGGCCTACCAGTTGATCGACGACGAAGCCGATCCGCTGGGTGCCCACCGAAAGGATCACCACATGGCCTTCACGCTGCTCTTCGTGAGCGGCGGAGCTGACCAGCCAGCGCTTGAGGTAGAACAACGGCAGCGCCTTGTCCCGCACGATCACCACTTCCTGGCCATCCACCACGTTGGTGGTCGACAGGTCGAGGTGGAAGATCTCGTTGACGTTCACCAGCGGGAACGCAAACGCCTGGTTGCCGAGCATGACCATCAGCGTCGGCATGATCGCCAGGGTCAACGGCACTTTGATGACGATCTTCGATCCCTGGCCCTTGGCCGAGAAAATGTTGATCGAACCGTTGAGCTGGGAAATCTTGGTTTTCACCACGTCCATGCCCACGCCACGACCCGACACGTCGGATATCTCGGTCTTGGTCGAGAAGCCCGGGGCGAAGATCAGGTTGTAGCACTCGGTATCGCTCAGGCGATCGGCCGCGTCCTTGTCCATCACACCGCGTTTCACCGCGATGGAACGCAGGACGTTCGGGTCCATGCCTTTGCCGTCATCGGAGATCGACAGCAGGATGTGGTCGCCTTCCTGCTCTGCCGCCAGGATCACTTTGCCGCCGCGGGCCTTGCCCGAAGCTTCGCGTTCTTCCGGAGACTCGATGCCGTGGTCGACCGCGTTGCGCACCAAGTGGACCAGCGGGTCGGCCAGGGCCTCGACCAGGTTCTTGTCGAGGTCGGTTTCTTCACCAACCAGTTCCAGGTTGATCTCTTTCTTGAGCTGGCGAGCCAGGTCGCGAACCAGACGCGGGAAGCGCCCGAAGACTTTCTTGATCGGTTGCATCCGGGTCTTCATGACCGCGGTTTGCAGGTCGGCCGTGACCACGTCGAGGTTCGACACGGCCTTGGACATGGCTTCATCGGCGCTGTTGGCACCCAGGCGAACCAGACGGTTACGCACTAGCACCAATTCGCCGACCATGTTCATGATTTCGTCGAGACGCGCGGTATCGACCCGCACGGTGGTTTCGGCTTCGCTGGCCGGTTTTTCCGCCGGTGGCGCGGCCGGGGCACGGGCCGGAGCCGGTGCAGCAGCGGCAGGTGCCGGTGTTTCGGCTTTTGGCTCAGGTGCCTTGGCTACCGGTTTCGGCGCCGCAGCCTTGGCGACAGGGGCTGCAACCGAGGCGCTGGCGCCGGTTGCCGTTCCAGCCGTCGCACCCACTTCGGTGAACTTGCCTTTGCCGTGCAATTCGTCGAGCAGCGATTCGAATTCGTGATCGCTGATCAGGTCGCTACCGGCCGCAGCAGCGGCTGGCGCGGCTGGCGTCGGCACCGAAGCGATGGCCGATTCCAGCGCATCGACGGCAAAGTTACCTTTGCCGTGAAGCTGGTCGAGCAGTGCTTCGAATTCGTCGTCGGTAATGTCGGAGCTGTCGCCCGCGGCCTTCGGCGCTTGCGGCGCCGCAGGGGCAGCAGGTGCCACGGCATCGACGGCGAACTGGCCTTTGCCGTGCAACTGGTCGAGCAACGACTCGAACTCGGCATCGGTGATTTCGTCGCTGGCAGCGGCATCGCTGGCAGGCGCTGGAGCAGCCGCAGGGGCCTCGGCCTGAGCCTTGACGGCGTTCAGCGAGTCCAGCAGTTGTTCGAATTCATTGTCGGTGATGTCACCCGATTCGCTTTCGGCGACAGGCTCTTCAACCACTTCGGCGACAGGCGCAGGCGCCGCCTCGTCCGCTGTTTGCGGTTCGGCGAGTCGGGCCAGTGCGGCGAGCAATTCAGGCGTGGCAGCCGTGATCGGGCTGCGCTCGCGGACTTCGCTGAACATGCTGTTCACCGCGTCCAGCGCTTCGAGAACCACGTCCATCAATTCCGAGTCGACGCGACGTTCACCCTTGCGCAGGATGTCGAACACGTTCTCGGCGATGTGACAGCACTCCACCAGCTCGTTGAGCTGGAGGAAGCCGGCGCCCCCTTTTACAGTGTGAAAACCGCGAAAAATTGCATTGAGCAAATCCGCATCATCCGGACGGCTTTCCAGCTCGACCAGTTGCTCGGACAGTTGCTCTAGAATCTCGCCGGCCTCAACCAGGAAATCCTGAAGGATCTCTTCATCGGCGCCGAAGCTCATTAATGGTGTGCTCCTAACAGAACAGGTCTAAAAACCTAAAATCCAAGGCTGGATAACAAATCGTCCACATCGTCCTGACCGGACACAACGTCTTCTCTTTTATCGGCATGAATCTGCGGACCTTCACCCTGAGAGAGATGTTTTTGTGGATCTTTTTCTGCAAGCATCGCTTCACGGTCATGTTCGATGCCCGCAAAGCGGTCCACCTGACTGGCCATAAGCACGAGCTTGAGCAGGTTGCTCTCAACTTCGGTGACCAGTTGGGTCACTCGCTTGATCACTTGACCTGTGAGGTCCTGATAATCCTGGGCAAGCAGGATGTCATTGAGGTTGGTCGACACGGCGCGGTTGTCAGTGCTGCTGCGCGCCAGGAATCCGTCGACACGACGGGCCAGCTCGCGGAACTCTTCAGCCCCGACTTCGCGACGCATGAACCGCCCCCAATCCGTGCTCAAGGCCTGGGCTTCATCAGCCAGGCTGTTGACCAGTGGCGTGGCGTTTTCCACCAGATCCATGGTGCGGTTGGCCGCGGCCTCGGTCAGCTTGACAACATAACCCAGACGCTCGGTGGCATCAGTGATCTGGGACACTTCTTCGGCTTGCGGCATGTGCGGGTCAATCTGAAAATTGACGATCGCGCTATGCAGCTCGCGGGTCAGCTTGCCCACTTCCTGATACAGGCCGCGGTCACGGGTCTGGTTGAGCTCATGGATCAATTGCACAGCATCGCCAAACCTGCCCTTTTCAAGGCTCGCGACCAACTCGACGGCGTGTTTTTTCAGGGTCGATTCAAAATCGCCCTGCGAAGATTCGTTATGCCCCATAGCTCCCCCGTGGCGCAGTTCAACCAATGCGTTCGAAAATCTTCTCGATTTTTTCTTTCAACGCCTGGGCCGTGAAGGGTTTGACCACATAGCCGTTTACACCGGCCTGGGCCGCTTCGATGATCTGCTCGCGCTTGGCTTCAGCGGTCACCATCAGCACCGGCAGGTGCTTGAGCTTTTCATCGGCACGCACGTGACGCAGCAGATCGATACCGGTCATGCCAGGCATGTTCCAGTCCGTTACCAGAAAGTCGATGCTCCCGCTGTTGAGAACCGGAATGGCAGTAGTGCCATCGTCGGCCTCGACCGTGTTGGTGAACCCAAGGTCACGCAACAGGTTTTTTATGATCCGCCGCATCGTTGAGAAGTCATCAACGATGAGGATTTTCATGTTCTTGTCCAATTCGACCTCCAAGCAGACTAAAACGCGCCCAGCACCTGGACGCGCCATTTCAATCAATCTGGCAAAACACTCGATGACTGTCTGGAGTACAGCGGATCGAGACCGGCGCGGTTCATCACCCCACCAGCCACGTCACAGTGCCCCCACACTGCCTTCAGCGCGCTCGCCACTCTCCCAAACGCCCCCGCAAACGGGCCGCGCACTGGCTGTGTAACTGGCTGACCCGAGACTCGCTGACTCCCAGGACCTCACCGATTTCCTTGAGATTCAACTCTTCGTCGTAGTACAGCGCCAACACCAGTCGCTCACGCTCCGGCAAATTGGCAATCGCGTCCGCCAGCGCCGCCTGGAAGCGTTCATCCTCCAGATCGCGTGACGGCTCGAGATGAGCACTCGCGCCATCCTCGTGCAGCCCTTCGTGTTCGCCGTCCTGCAACAGATCGTCGAAACTGAATAACCGGCTGCCCAGGGTGTCGTTCAAAATCCCGTAATAATCGTCGAGACTCAATTGGAGTTCGGCCGCAACTTCGTGATCTTTAGCGTCACGGCCGGTTTTAGCTTCAATCGAGCGAATGGCGTCGCTGACCATGCGGGTATTGCGGTGGACCGAACGTGGTGCCCAGTCCCCCTTGCGCACTTCATCGAGCATGGCGCCGCGGATGCGGATGCCCGCGTACGTCTCGAAACTCGCGCCTTTGCTGGCGTCGTATTTGGTGGAGACTTCCAGCAGGCCGATCATCCCGGCCTGGATCAAATCTTCGACCTGGACACTGGCCGGCAGACGCGCCAGCAAGTGATAGGCAATGCGTTTGACCAGCGGCGCATAACGCTCGATCAGCTCGTACTGCGCATCGCGTGCCGACTTCTTGTAGAGGTTGTAGCCGCTGGCTGTCATAGAACCGGTCCTGCCGTTTGTTGCACGAGGCGCTCGACGAAGAATTCCAGATGCCCGCGCGGGTTGGCAGGCAGCGGCCAGGTGTCGACCTTCTGTGCGATCGCCTTGAACGCCAGCGAGCACTTGGAGCGCGGGAAGGCTTCGTAGACGGCACGCTGTTTCTGCACAGCCTTGCGCACGCTTTCGTCGTAAGGCACGGCGCCGACGTATTGCAGGGCAACGTCGAGGAAACGATCCGTGACCTTGGTCAACTTGGCGAACAGGTTGCGCCCTTCCTGCGGGCTCTGGGCCATGTTGGCCAGGACGCGGAAGCGGTTCATGCCGTAGTCGCGGTTAAGCAGTTTGATCAGCGCGTAGGCGTCGGTGATCGAGGTCGGTTCGTCACAGACCACCAGCAACACTTCCTGGGCTGCGCGGACGAAACTGACTACCGAGTCACCAATACCCGCAGCGGTGTCGATCACCAGCACGTCGAGGTTGTCGCCGATGTCACTGAAGGCCTGAATCAGACCGGCGTGCTGCGCCGGGCTCAAATGAACCATGCTCTGGGTGCCGGACGCGGCCGGAACGATGCGGATGCCGCCGGGGCCCTGCAACAGGACGTCGCGCAGCTCGCAGCGGCCTTCGATCACGTCGGCCAGGGTACGTTTGGGTGTCAGCCCCAGCAGAACGTCGACGTTCGCCAGTCCCAGGTCGGCGTCCAGCAGCATGACGCGCCGGCCAAGCTCAGCCAAAGCCAGGGACAAGTTCACTGACACGTTAGTTTTCCCGACGCCACCTTTGCCGCCGGTCACCGCGATCACCTGTACGGGATGCATGCTGCCCATGTTATTTCTTTACCTTGTCTTGCATAGACGGAGGCCACATTACTGGCTGCGCGTTCGCAAACGGAACAATGCATGGCAGACCATCGATGTAGGTACAAAAACTATTCATTGTTACCTCAGCCTACCTGCTTGGTGGGGCTGTGGTAGATATCAGCGAACATGTCAGCCATGGCTTCTTCGCTGGGCTCTTCCTGCATTTGCACGCTGACGGCGCGACTGACCAGTTGATGGCGGCGCGGCAGATGCAAATCATCCGGAATCCGCGGGCCGTCGGTCAGGTAGGCCACCGGCAATTCATGGCTGATGGCCAGGCTCAACACCTCGCCCAGACTCGCCGTTTCATCCAGTTTAGTCAGGATGCAGCCAGCTAGCCCGCAGCGCTTGTAACTGTGATAAGCGGCCGTCAGCACCTGCTTCTGGCTGGTGGTTGCCAGGACCAGATAATTTTTGGAACGGATGCCACGCCCGGCCAGGCTTTCGAGCTGCATGCGCAGCGCCGGATCGCTGGCTTGCAGGCCGGCGGTATCGATCAGTACGACGCGTTTGCGCAGCAGTGGTTCCAACGCCTGCACCAGCGATTGGCCCGGATCGACATGGGTCACCGACACATTGAGAATCCGACCAAGGGTCTTCAGCTGCTCCTGGGCACCAATACGGTAGCTGTCCATGCTCACCAGCGCGATGTTTTGCGCGCCGTACTTGAGCACGTAGCGGGCAGCCAGCTTGGCCAGGGTGGTGGTCTTGCCCATGCCGGCAGGGCCGACCATGGCAATCACGCCGCCCTCTTCCAGCGGCTCGACTTCCGGCGTGGCAATCATCCGCGCCAGGTGCGCCAGCAGCATGCGCCAGGCCTGACGAGGTTCTTCGATATCGGTAATCATTGCCAGCAAGTCGCGCGACAACGGGCCGGACAGGCCGATGCGTTGCAGGCGACGCCACAGGTTGGCCTGGGCCGGACGGCTGCCTTGCAGCTGATTCCACGCCAGAGAGCCGAGCTGGACTTCCATCAGTTCGCGCAAGCTGTTGAGTTCGAAACGCATCGAGTCGAACACACGCGAGTCGACGGCCGCTGCAGCGGCAGGCGCTGGCGCCGGGCGACGTGGCTCGGCGTAAGTCGGCTCGATGAGCGGCTCGGCGGCGGTCAACGGCAGGCCGGCGAACAACTGGCGATTGGTGGCGTTGTCGCTCTCGCCTTCGCTGCGCAGGCTCAATTCGGCTTGGGCGGTAACGATCCGCGACTGGGTCTTGCGCAGCTCGTCTTCGAGTTCCATGTTCGGAACGCGCGGCGCCAGCGCCGACAGCTTGTAATCCAGGGCGGCCGTCAGCTCGACACCACCGGCGATCCGGCGGTTGCCAATAATGGCGGCATCGGCGCCCAGCTCATCACGAACCAGTTTCATGGCCTGACGCATATCGGCGGCGAAAAAACGCTTAACTTGCATAAACCACTACCTCAGCCGTTGGGCCCTACTGTCGCAACGATGGTCACTTGCTTGTTGTCAGGTATTTCCTGGTAGGCCAGCACATGCAGCCCCGGGACTGCCAGTCGGCCAAAACGCGAGAGCATCGCGCGAACCGGACCGGCCACCAGCAGGATCACCGGTTGACCTTGCATCTCCTGACGTTGCGCTGCATCGATCAACGAACGCTGCAGCTTCTCAGCCATGCTTGGCTCCAGCAGAACACCCTCTTCCGAGCCTTGTCCTGCCTTCTGCAGACTATTGAGCAATATTTGTTCCAACCTTGGCTCCAGCGTGATCACTGGCAGCTCGGAGTCAGTGCCTACAATGCTTTGCACGATTGCGCGGCTTACGCCGACGCGCACTGCAGCCACCAATGCGGCGGTATCTTGACTCTTGGAAGCGTTGTTAGCGATGGCCTCGGCAATGCTGCGAATGTCGCGCACCGGCACCTGTTCAGCCAACAGCGCTTGCAGAACCTTGAGCAGTTGCGACAGCGACAGCACACCCGGCACCAGCTCTTCGGCCAGTTTCGGCGAGTTTTTCGCCAGCAATTGCATGAGTTGCTGCACTTCCTCGTGGCCGATCAGCTCACTGGAATGCTTGTACAGAATCTGGTTCAAGTGGGTGGCCACCACGGTACTGGCATCGACCACTGTATAGCCAAGCGATTGTGCCTGGGCGCGCTGACTGATTTCGATCCACACCGCCTCCAGGCCGAAAGCCGGATCTTTGGCGGTAATGCCGTTGAGCGTGCCGTAGACCTGCCCCGGGTTGATCGCCAGCTCGCGATCCGGGTAAATCTCCGCTTCGGCGAGGATCACGCCCATCAGGGTCAGGCGATAGGCACTCGGCGCCAGGTCGAGGTTGTCGCGGATGTGCACGGTCGGCATCAGGAAGCCCAGGTCCTGGGACAGCTTCTTGCGCACGCCCTTGATCCGCGCCAGCAATTGCCCGCCCTGATTGCGGTCCACCAGAGGAATCAGGCGATAACCCACTTCCAGGCCGATCATGTCGATCGGCGTCACGTCATCCCAGCCCAGCTCTTTGGTTTCCTGGGCGCGGGCCGGCGATGGCAACAGTTCCTGCTGACGCTTGACCTCTTGCAGGGCCTGGACCTTGACGATGTTCTGCTTGCGCCAGAACAGGTACGCGCCGCCAGCCGCCAGGGCTGCCATGCTCAGGAAGGAGAAGTGCGGCATGCCAGGCACAAGGCCCATCACCGCCATCAAACCCGCCGAAACGGCCAACGCTTTTGGCGAGGCAAACATCTGGCGATTGATCTGCTTGCCCATGTCTTCCGAACCGGAAGCACGGGTCACCATGATCGCGGCGGCAGTGGACAACAGCAGTGATGGCAATTGCGCCACCAAACCGTCACCAATGGTCAGCAAGGCGTACACCTTGCCGGCGTCGGCAAAGCTCATGTTGTGCTGGAAGATGCCGACGGCCATACCGCCGATCAGGTTGATGAACAGAATCAGCAGGCCGGCGATGGCGTCACCGCGAACGAACTTGCTGGCACCGTCCATGGAACCGTAGAACTCGGCTTCCTGGGCCACTTCCGAACGACGAGCCTTGGCCTGGTTCTGGTCGATCAGGCCGGCGTTGAGGTCGGCGTCGATCGCCATTTGTTTGCCGGGCATCGCATCAAGGGTGAAACGCGCGCTCACCTCGGAAATCCGCCCGGCACCTTTGGTCACCACGACGAAGTTGATGATCATCAAAATCGCGAAAACCACGATACCAACCACGTAGTTACCGCCGATCACCACCTCACCGAAGGCCTGGATCACCTTACCGGCAGCGGCGTGGCCGTCCTGCCCGTGAAGCATCACCACCCGCGTGGAAGCCACGTTCAAAGCCAGCCGCAACAACGTCGCCACCAGCAGAATGGTCGGGAACACCGCGAAATCCAGCGGCCGCAGGGCGTAGACGCAGACCAGCAGCACCACAATCGACAGGGCAATGTTGAAAGTGAAAAACACATCGAGCAGGAACGGCGGAATCGGCAACATCATCATTGCCAACATGACCAGCAGCAACAGCGGCACGCCCAGATTGCCTCGACTGAGGTCTGCCATGTTCGTGCGGGCACTGTTGATTAACTGAGAGCGATCCACCGGTATTCCCCGTTCCTTTGAAGCAAACTTTTGACGCCTGAAGCAGGCTCGAGGCTGCTATTGCAAGAAGCCTTCCAACTTTTGCAGAGGTACAAAACAGAGGGGTTTAGCGGTAGGAATTTGTATCGACCGGGCGGACCTCATCGCGAGCAAGCTCGCTTGTATGCTAGGACTTGAAGGGAGGAGGAGGGACAAGGCTCGATTCTGACTGTTAGCGCAGTACAGATCCGTGGGAGATTTCGCCCCTCCTCCTTTCACCCAAGCGCC
>NZ_JBLNNF010000037.1:0-24046 GCF_047784845.1 Pseudomonas sp. NFX98
GTGAAACGATGCATCGCCGATGGTAGTGTGGGGTTTCCCCATGTGAGAGTAGGTCATCGTCAAGATTAAATTCCGAAACCCCAATTGCGAAAGCAGTTGGGGTTTTGTTTTGGGCGAAAGAAAAGTGGTATGGCGAAAGGTCCTGTTTTTACCCCATCACCCATCAAGGTTTTTTCGCTGAGCAAAGGCCTGTTGCTTCAAGAGAACGCTACCACTGGCCGATAACCATAGGGTCACAGCGATCTCCCTTCTCGCAGCCTCATTCGTTATTGCAGTTCAAGAGAAATCGCTTGATAGCCTATGGCTACTAGCTATCATCTGCGCGCCGTAAAGGGGTGATGAAGCTGACGTTCATGCCATTCGGTTCTTCCTCTTAAATTGCCTGGAAATCTTCGATGCTGTCGTATCACCAAAAGAGTTTTCTGATCGTCGATGATTTTTCGGACTTCCGCAGTTCGGTCAGGTCGATGCTGCGGGAACTGGGCGTCAAGGATGTGGACACGGCTGACACAGGCGAACAGGCGCTGAAGATGTGTTCGCAGAAATCCTACGATTTCATCCTGCAGGATTTCCACCTGGGCGATGGCAAGAAGAACGGTCAGCAGGTACTCGAAGACCTGATGATCGAGAAGCTGATCAGTCATGAAAGCGTATTCGTCATGGTCACCGCTGAAACCAGCCAGGCCATGGTGCTTAGCGCGCTGGAGCATGAGCCCGACGCATATCTGACCAAGCCCTTCAACCGGTCCGGCCTGGCCCAGCGCCTTGAGCGTCTCGAGCAGCGCAAGACGTTGCTCAAGCCGATCCTGCAGGCCCTCGACCGGGGCAAACCGGTTGAAGTGCTCAACGCCTGCATTGCCCTGTGCAAGCAAGATATCCGTTACTCGCCGCTGTGCCTGCGCTACCGCGCCGATGCCTTGCGTGACTTGAATCAGAACGAAGCACTTGAGCGTCTCTACGACAGCATCATTGCCGACCGTCCTCTGCCTTGGGCGTTTGCCGGGCTCGGCAAGTTGTTGTTCAAACGCGGTCAGGTTGCGCAGGCTAAAGGCATCTATGAGAAAGCGCTGAAAGTGTTTCCGATGATGCCGTCGCTGTATGACGGCATGGCGGATGTCTTGGTGTCCGAAGGAGACACCAAGAACGCCCAGAAAGTATTGGAAGAAGCGATTCGCCTGTCGCCACTGGCGGTGCGTCGTCAGGCCCAGCTCGGCAAGCTGGCGATGGCTAACGAAGATTTTGACACCGCCTCCAAAGCCTACCGCCAGGCCGTTGCCCAAGGTGCGCAATCACGTTTCAAGGATGCTGAAAGTAACCTTGGACTGGCCCATGCCTTGATCAGCAAAGGTAGTGAAAAAGGCCTGGATACCCGGACCCGACTGGAAATCAATACAACGCTGAGTGCCGTGGCGAAGGAGAATCCATCCGACCCCGGTCTGCAAATCCGTGCGCGACTGATGAAGGCCACCAGTCTGTTGCTCAACGATGCCGAGACCGCCGAAAAGCTTACCGAGCAAGCGATGATGCGCCTCGATGGCATGGAGCAGTTCATGAGTGCCGAAGCGGCGCTGTTGGTAGCCAAGCAATTGCAAATGCTCGGGCAAGCCGACGCAGGCGCCTCGATGTTGAAGAACTGCGCGGAAATCTACGGCGATGATCCTACAGTCATGAAGGGCATTGCCAAACTGACCGACGACCCGAGCATTCTCAATTCGGGCAACGATGCTGCTGAACTCAATCGTCAAGGCGTGCGCGTGTACAAGACCGGTAATCTGGTGGAAGCCCGGCAGGTGTTCCGCAAAGCCCTGGCGCTGCAACCGAAGAACATCAGTATCGCGTTGAACATGGCCCAGGCACTGCTGCACGGCACTGATACCAGTGTCGCTTCCGCCGAACTTGAAGAATGTCGGACTTGCCTGAAAATGGTCGGTTTGATGCCTGACTCCGACGCTCGTTATCCGCGATATCAGAAGCTCAAAAGCAAGGCGTTTGGCGAATGAACGATAACCAGCAAACCCTGGACTTCTCCACGGTGATCGCTTCCACCGTGCACGATATGAAGAACTCGCTGGCCATGCTGATGCAGGCCCACAGCCAATGGTTGGCGAACCTGCCTGACCCGGCGCGACATACCCCGGAGCAGGGCGTGATCGAGTTCGAGTTCGCTCACCTCAACGGCATGCTCGTGCAGTTGCTGGGCCTGTACAAGCTAGGCGTCAATCAGATGCCGCTGCAACCGGCCTATCACGAGCTCGATGACTTCCTCGAAGCGCAACTGGCCTGTCATCAGGATGTGTTCGCCAGCCGTGGCATTGCCGCGACCTTTGAAGTCGACCCTTTGAGCCCGCTGGGTTTCTTCGATCGAGAGCTGATCGCTTCGGTGTTGGCCAACAGCATCAGCAATGCGATTCGTTATGCCCGTCATGCGGTGTTGATCAGTGTCAGTGACGAGGCCGGGCAACTGGTGCTGACCGTCAACGACGATGGCGAAGGCTATCCCGCGGAGATGATCGAGCGTCAGGCGGACTACGTTCAAGGCATCAATCACAGCAGCGGCAGCACCGGGCTGGGGCTGTACTTTGCCGGACGAATTGCGGCATTGCATCAACGTAATGGCGTCGGCGGACGCACTGAGATCAGCAACGGCGGCCCATTGGGTGGCGGCGTCTTCAGACTTTATCTGCCCTGATCTTTTTCTCGTAAAGCTTTTTGTTTGACGCTGCTTGATATTCCGAACACGCGGAGCCTATTTTGTACGGGTCGCCGTTCGCGGCTCGCACAATAACAAGGATTGCGTCATGACAACCGATGGCCAGAGTTCAGTCGCGCAGCGACTGACGGGCATTGATGAGATTGAATGTGTCACACCGGATTTGAATGGTGTGCCACGGGGCAAAGTGATGACCGCCGAGGGTTTCCTCGAGGGACGGCGTTTGCAGATGGCGCGGGGTGTGCTGCTGCAATGCATCATGGGCGGATATCCGCCAGCGCGTTTTTATGGGAGTGACGACAGCGACCTCGCGCTGGTGCCGGATCCCGCGCAGATCCACCGTTTGCCCTGGAGCAAGCAACCGCGAGCGTTCGCCATTTGCGATGCGGATGAGCTCACCGGTGAGAGCTCCAACCTGTCGACTCGCGGCCAACTCAAGGCGGTCATCAAGCGCTACGCGGGCCTTGGCCTGGCGCCGGTGGTGGCGACCGAACTGGAGTTTTTTGTCTTCGCGCCCAATCCCGATCCGACTCAGAACTTCCAGCCGCCAATAGGCCTGGATGGTCGTCGCGAGGATGGGCAATCAGCGTTCAGCGTCAGCTCCAGCAACGGCTTGCGGCCGTTCTTCAGTGAAGTCTACGAATGTATGGCCGCGCTGGGCTTGCCTCGCGATACCTTCATGCACGAAATGGGGGTCAGCCAGTTCGAGATCAATCTGCTGCACGGTGACCCGCTGCTGCTGGCCGACCAGACATTTTTGTTCAAACATTTGCTCAAGGAGGTCGCGCTCAAGCACGGCCTGACTGTGGTGTGCATGGCCAAGCCGTTGGCACACACGCCGGGCAGTTCGATGCACATCCACCAGAGCATCGTCGAAATCGGCAGCGGACGTAACGTGTTCAGTGACGATGCCGGGCAAGAGACTGCGACCTTTCGGCATTTCATCGCCGGGCAGCAGGCCGCGATGGCGGACTTCACCGCGCTGTTTGCGCCGAACGTGAACTCGTATCAGCGCTTATGCCATCCCTTTGCGTCACCGAACAATGCCTGCTGGTCCCATGACAACCGGGCCGCAGGTTTGCGCATCCCGGCCAGTTCGCCGGTCGCTCGTCGGGTCGAGAATCGTTTGCCGGGAGCCGATGCCAACCCCTATCTGGCGATTGCCGCTAGCCTGGCTGCCGGGTTGTATGGCATAGAGCACAAACTGGAGCCGAGTGAGCCGATCCAGGGTGAGTTTGAAGTGCCGGACAATCTTTCATTGCCGTGTACCTTGCATGCCGCTCTTGAGCGTCTGAAACGTAGCCAATTGGCGAAGGAACTGTTTGGCCAAGAGTTCATCGAAGGCTACATCGCTTCGAAGACCCTGGAGTTGACCAGTTTCTATGATGAAATTACTCCCTGGGAACGGCGTGTTCTAGCAGCCCAGGCCTGACGAAATGTCGACATCGGGCTATCGTTTGCATAGCCCGTTTCTTACTGCAAGGAGCCGCTCGGAACGCCGATGCGCCAAATCTGGAAATCCTTTCGAGCGCTTTATTTCGCCTCGCTGATGATGTTGATCGGCTCAGGCCTGTTGAGTACTTACCTGGCATTGCGCCTGGCTGCCGATCACGTCGATAGCCTGTGGGTCGGTGCGTTGATGGCCGCCAACTATTTTGGCCTGGTGCTGGGCGGCAAGATCGGCCATCGGCTGATTGCCCGGGTCGGGCATATTCGAGCGTATTCCGCTTGTGCCGGGATCGTCGGTGCGGCGGTGCTGGGGCATGGTTTAGTCGATTGGCTGCCTGCGTGGCTGTTCCTGCGGGTGATCGTCGGCCTCGGCATGATGTGCCAGTACATGGTCATTGAAAGCTGGCTCAACGAGCAGGCGGATGCCAAGCAGCGCGGACTGGTGTTCAGCGGCTACATGATCGCTTCTTACCTGGGCTTGGTATTGGGGCAACTGATTCTGGTCATGCATCCGAGCCTGGGCCTTGAGCTGCTGATGCTGGTCGCGCTGTGCTTCACCCTGTGTCTGGTGCCGGTGGCCCTGACGCGACGCATTCACCCGGCGCCGTTGCATCCGGCACCGATGGAGCCGCGCTTCTTTATCAAGCGAGTGCCGCAATCGTTGAGTACGGTGCTGGGGGCCGGGCTGATCGTTGGTTCGTTCTACGGTCTGGCGCCGCTGTATGCCTCTCAGCAAGGCTTGTCCACGGAGCAGGTTGGTCTGTTCATGGGTAGCTGCATTTTTGCCGGGCTGTTGGTGCAGTGGCCGTTGGGCTGGTTGTCCGATCGCTATGACCGGGCGCTGCTGATCCGCTGTTTCGCGTTCAGCCTGGCATTGGCCGCCATGCCGCTCGCAATCATGAGGCAGGTGCCGCTGGAGGTGTTGTTCATCGCCGGGTTCCTCTGCTCATTGGTGCAGTTCTGCCTGTACCCGTTGGCGGTCGCGTTTTCCAACGACCACGTCGAAGGCGATCGCCGGGTTTCGCTGACAGCGATGCTGTTGGTGACCTACGGCGTTGGCGCGAGCATCGGGCCGTTGGTGGCTGGCGTGCTGATGAAGCTGTTCGGCAGCCAGATGCTCTATGCGTTCTTCAGCTTTTTTGCGTTGGTGCTGGTGTGGCGAATTCGTCCGAAGGCCGTGACCAACCTGCATCAGGTGGACGATGCGCCGCTGCATCACGTTGCCATGCCGGACAGCATGTCGAGTTCACCATTGGTGGCGGCACTTGATCCGCGAGTGGATGAGCAAGTGGTGCAGGATCAGATGCAGAATCCAATTCCCCCCGAGCCAGCGCCGGAACCAGAGCCGCCAACCGACACGCCGCCAGAGGATCCGGATTCGGGCAGGGAACAAAGCTTTACCGAAGCCAGGCCTTAACACTCAGGCATAAAAAAACGGGCAGTCACCGCGAGGGACTGCCCGTTTTTTTAATGAAGCGTTGCTATCAGAGATCGTCTTTGTCGAAACGACGCGCTTCGCGTTGCAGCTGATAGACGAACCGCTCGACCTGCCGTTGCACCAGTCCGCTCATGTTGTGGAAGCGTACACCGGCGAAGGTGGTGGAGATTCTTTCTTCGAAGTGCAGGTAGCGCAGTTCGACTGGAGCCGTCATCTTGCCGAAGGGCAGGGCAGCCGAGAAGCGGTCATAGACCTGGCCCAGTTGCAGGCTGCCGGTAATGTCGCCGTCGAAGCGCAACTTGCAGCCGGTGGCGGAAATATCCAGCAGCTTGCCGCTGATCGGTGCCTTGAGCTTCTCGCCATCCAGGTCGACGTTGACCAGCTGTGCCAGTTTCAACGCGGCACGGAACGCATTGCGACGCTGGTGGTAAACCACTTCGTCAGGCAGCGTGCCACGGTAGCAACGACCACCGCCGGATTCGTCGATGGTCAGCGGGCCATTGCTTTCCCAGGCGATACGCACGCCTTCATGGAAACCTTCGACTTTGAACGGTTCGCCGGCCAGCAGGTAGCGTTCGCCGTCACGGGGAATCATTTCGTCGAGGGCGATCGTGTTGCTGTCACGGTCTACGTCCACCAGATAGCTCTGGAAGCGCTGGCTGCGTTCGTGGAACGTGATGATCAGCGGGTCATGGCTTTCTTGCAGCTGGCGAAGGTTGCCGGAGATTTCCAGGGGCGTGCTGAGCACCTTGGGTGGCTGCGGAGAATCATCCGCATTTAAGGCATTGGACACGGTTAATCAATCTCCAGGCAAATTTTGACTACGGCTGGCCAGCATTTTGCCAGCATGTTTCGCGTCTTGATAGAGCGGGCTCATCGGCGGGCTCAAGCCTGACTGAGTGGACGCGGTTTCACAAGCTTGGAAAATGTTCCGCTGGCATCATAGAGCGCTGGAGGCTCGCCGCCGGTAAGAATTTTCAGCTGGGTGGCCGTAGCGACCTGCTGTACCACGATCGACTGACCGTTGTTGGCATTGGCGGCCTGGCATTGCGTCAGGAGGTCGGTCAGCACATCGCTTTGCGCCAGCAACGCGTCGCCAAGGCTGGACTGGCTGGCCAGTTGCTCCAGACCGCTGCGGTTGGTCGGCAGATTAAGGCTGGCGAGGATTTCACTGCGCTTGCGGCCATGCTGTTCGAGCAAAATGATCAATGCCTGCTTCTGCGCCAGAATGTCTTCGAGCAGGTACATGTCGCGACCATGCAAGGCGAGCGACTCAGTACGCAGTAACTCCAGCAGTTGTTGCGCTGGAGCAAAATCATCGGTGATCAGTTGCAGTAGATTAGTGTCGTGCATGGCTGGCCTTGGGTTTTAAGCGTCCAAAAGCCTGGCGCGGGCCGTGGCCCTAGCGCTGGGCTTCGAAGTTGAGCAGTTTGCTGGCTACGCGGTTGCTGTCGACTTTATAGCTGCCATCGGCAATCGCTGCTTTCAACTCGGCCACGCGGGCTTTGTCGACGGCAGGCTGATCGCGCAGCGTATCAGTGACCTTTTGCAACTGTTGAGCCTCATTGCTGAGATGTACCGATTCCCCGCTAGTGACGGTGCTGGCCTGTTCGGCCGGGGTATTCAGCGGCGCGGATTTGCCGGCATCGGCGGTTTCCTTGGCAACGCTGGTACGTGTACTGCCCGTAAGTGACGAGGAGCTGTTCAAACGGCTGAAATCGATGACCATGATAAAAACCTCTGGGAATTTGGACGCTTGCCATGTTTTCGGCCATACCCGGAAAAACTTTAGACTCATTTATCAATGAGCTTGCGCGCGCCAACGCTTGCCCTGCATGGGGCACAGTTTAGGGAACACCCTCGTTCGGCGCCACTCTCCAGAGAACTCTTACATCGATACTTCCACCTGGCCGGGCGCGGTGACTTGCGCCTTGATGACCCGTTGGGAATTGAGGTTTTTCACCCGGATCTGTTCGCTCAAGCCGCCATTGGCCAGCGCTTCGCCGGGCATCTTCACGCTGAGCGTACCACTGCGCGCGGTAATGACCACCTGGTCGCCCTTGCGGATGACTTCCGCTTGTTCGAGGTGCACCAGGGTAATTACCTGATCGGCGACCATTGGTCGGGTAAGTCGTTGTCCGATCGCCTGATCCAGGGACGTGAGGTAACCCTGGGTGATCACGCTGATATCGCGCTCGCGCAACATGACATCTCCAGGCTCGACAATGCCGGTGCGCCGCAGCGGTCGGGTGGTGGTCACGACGTCGCGAAACAGGCGGACTTGAGCGGGTACGAAGACGGTCCAGGGCGATGTTCCCTCGCAGCGAACCTTGACCGTGACCCGGCCCAACGGCTTGGCCGGACTCTCCAGCGTGGCTGTCAATTCCTTGTCGCACATCGGCATGCGCAAGCGGCGATCGAGCTGGTTGACCTGGATTTCGTAGCGACCTTCCGTTTGACTGGTAGCCAGATAGTCCTCTACGGTGAATTCAAGAAAGCCCTGAGTGACGCCGATAAGCATGTCAGGCAAGGTAACTGCGTCAGCAAGGGCAGGGCTGCCAGCGTTGAACAGGCAAACAGCCGCCAACGCACCCAGCCATTTGCGGCAGGGGGTGGTCAGGTGTCGGAAAAATGTCGGTTCTGTGTTCATAGAAAGATAAAAAGCAAGCGCCGTGCCGTTTAGAGATGAATGTGCGTCGCAACAACACTTAGCGTTGGTGTAGGAGTCTGGGCATGGCTGGTGTAATGGATTCGGTGAACCAGCGCACGCAACTGGTGGGGCAGAATCGCCTTGAGCTGTTGTTGTTCCGTCTCGACGGTCAGCAGCTGTATGGGATCAACGTGTTCAAGGTTCGGGAGGTGCTGCAATGCCCCCAACTGACACTGATGCCCAAGTCCAGTCCTGTCGTGTGCGGCGTGGCGAATATTCGGGGGGCGACCATTCCGATCCTTGATCTGGCAATGGCGACCGGCTCCGGTGCTTTGAAGGACAAGAACAATCCCTTCGTGATCATCACGGAGTACAACACCAAGACCCAGGGTTTCCTGGTGCGCTCGGTGGAACGCATCGTCAACATGAACTGGGAGGAGATTCATCCGCCACCCAAGGGCACCGGTCGCGATCACTACCTGACGGCGGTGACGCGGGTCGACAACCAGTTGGTCGAGATCATCGACGTCGAGAAGGTGCTGGCGGAAGTGGCGCCGACACCGGAAGCGATTTCCGTCGGCGTAGTGGATGTCGAAACCCAGCACAAGGCGCTTTCACTGCGTGTGCTGACGGTCGATGACTCGTCGGTGGCGCGCAAGCAGGTGACGCGTTGCCTGCAGACGGTCGGTGTCGAAGTGGTGGCTTTGAACGATGGCAAGCAGGCGCTTGACTACCTGCGCAAGCTGGTCGATGAGGGCAAGAAGCCGGAAGAAGAGTTCCTGATGATGATCTCCGACATCGAGATGCCGGAGATGGACGGGTACACACTGACGGCCGAGATCCGCAACGACCCGCGCATGCAAAAGCTTCATATCATCCTGCATACTTCGTTGTCGGGTGTGTTCAATCAGGCGATGGTCAAGAAAGTCGGTGCCGATGACTTCCTGGCCAAATTCCGCCCTGATGACCTGGCATCCCGGGTAGTCAACCGGATCAAAGCAGCAGACATCAGCTAGGGGCGTTCGGCCCCTGGCAGTCAACACGATTTAAGAGGCGGCAGCATTGTCTACGGGTAATTTGGATTTCGAACAGTTCCGGGTATTCCTGGAAAAAGCCTGTGGCATTTTGCTCGGTGAAAACAAGCAGTATCTGGTCTCAAGCCGTCTCAACAAGCTGATGGAACAGCAAGGCATCAAGTCCCTCGGTGAGCTGGTCCAGCGCATCCAGACCCAGCCGCGCAGCGGGTTGCGCGAGATGGTGGTGGACGCGATGACAACCAACGAAACCCTGTGGTTTCGTGACACCTATCCGTTTGAGGTCTTGAAGAACAAGGTACTGCCTGAAGCGATCAAAGCCAGTCCCGGTCAGCGTCTGCGGATCTGGTCGGCGGCGTGTTCGTCGGGTCAGGAACCGTACTCGCTGTCGATGTCCATCGACGAGTTCGAGCGGACCAACATTGGCCAGTTGAAAATGGGCGTGCAGATTGTGGCCACCGATCTGTCCGGCACCATGCTCACCAACTGCAAGACCGGCGAGTACGACAGCCTGGCCATCGGTCGCGGTTTGTCGCCCGAGCGGTTGCAGCGCTATTTCGACCCGAAAGGGCCGGGACGCTGGGCCATCAAGGCACCGATCAAGAGCCGTGTGGAGTTCCGCTCCTTTAACCTGCTGGACAGTTACGCGAGCCTCGGCAAGTTCGACATCGTGTTCTGCCGTAACGTGCTGATCTACTTCTCTGCGGAAGTGAAGAAGGACATCCTGTTGCGCATTCACAGCACGTTGAAGCCGGGCGGGTATCTGTTCCTCGGTGCGTCCGAAGCGCTGAACGGATTGCCGGATCATTACCAGATGGTCCAGTGCAGCCCGGGGATCATTTACCAGGCGAAGTGATGCAAAAGCGGCAGGCATAAAAACGGGAGTCCTCAGGGGCTCCTTTTTTATGCCTGCCGCTTTTGCATCACGCAGGAGCTGCCGCAGGCTGCGATCTTTTGACTTTGCTTTTGAAAGTCAAGATCAAGATCAAAAGATCGCAGCCTGCGGCAGCTCCTACAGGGGGAATTAGTGTTTTCCTGACTGTGCCAGGCGGCAGAAAAGCGGCATCCAGCGGAAACCGGTTGCCGCTTTTCTGGCATTGCCGCGTTGCCACTGCCCGCAAAGCCCCGGTTTACGGGCTTTTTTGAATTGGCATGACGCTTGCTATGTTCATCGTACGAAAAATCAGGTCACCCGAAGGTTTCCCGACATGAGCATCAGCTTCGATAAAGCGCTCGGCATTCACGAAAAGGCTCTGGGCTTCCGCGCCCAGCGTGCCGAAGTCCTGGCCAACAACATCGCCAACGCCGACACCCCGAACTACAAGGCGCGGGATCTGGAGTTCTCGAAAGTGCTCGAGGCGCAGAACGATAAAGCCAAGAACGGCACGTTCGCCTTGAACATGACCAACAGCCGTCACATCGAAGCCGAAGGCCTGGGCAATGGCGACGAGTCGCTGATGTACCGCACGCCGATGCAGCCTTCGATCGACCAGAACACCGTGGACGCCCAACTGGAACAGTCGAACTACGCGGAAAACTCCGTCAACTTCCAGGCCAGCTTCACCCTGCTCAACAGCAAATTCAAAGGGCTGGTTTCAGCCCTGCGCGGAGAGTAAGTCATGTCTCTATCCAGTGTTTTCAACATTGCCGGTAGCGGCATGAGTGCGCAGACCACTCGCTTGAACACCGTCGCTTCGAACATCGCGAACGCCGAGACCGTCTCGTCGAGCATCGACCAGACCTACCGCGCGCGCCATCCGGTATTCGCCACCATGTTCCAGGGCGGCCAGAGCGGCGGCAGCGATTCGCTGTTCCAGAACCAGGATGCCGCCGGTCAAGGCGTGCAGGTGCTGGGCGTGGTCGAAGACCAGAGCAACCTCGAAGCGCGTTACGAGCCGAACCATCCGGCGGCCGATGCCAAGGGTTACGTCTACTACCCGAACGTCAACGTGGTGGAAGAAATGGCCGACATGATTTCCGCGAGCCGTTCGTTCCAGACCAACGCCGAAATGATGAACACCGCCAAAACCATGATGCAGAAAGTCCTGACCCTCGGTCAGTGATAAGGGGCGACTCAGATGAGTGTTAGCGATACCACGAGTGGCATGAGCCTCAACGACATCCTGGCCAATTCCTCGATCAAGACGAACAAGGACACGGATGCCCTGGGGTCGGCGGCGAACAGTGCCACCGGTAAAAAGGCCTTGGGTAAAGATGCGTTCCTGCAGTTGCTGGTGACCCAACTGAAGAACCAGAACCCTCTGGAGCCGCAGGGCAACGGCGAGTTCGTGGCGCAGTTGGCGCAGTTCAGTAGCCTGGAAGGCATCACCTCGCTTAACGATACGGTGAGCGGCATTGCCGGCGCCTTTGGCTCATCCCAGGCATTGCAAGCCTCGTCGTTGGTGGGCCGTTCGGTCATCGCGCCGGGCGACAAGGCTGTGGTCGACACCACCAAAGGCATGACCGGTGCGGTCGTACTGCCACAGTCGGTGGCTCAAGCCGAAGTGAAGATCACCGACAAGGACGGCAAAGTCATTCGCACGATTACCCTGGCTGACCAGAAAGCCGGCAACGCCAGCTTCACATGGGATGGCAAGGACAATGCCGGCAACGTAGCCCCGGCAGGTACTTACACCTTCGCGGCAACCACCACCATCGATGATCAGGCTGTTGCGCTGATCACCAACCTGCCGGCGACCGTCACCAGCGTAACCATCAGCCAGACCGGCGGTGAGTTGATGCTCAACCTCGCTGGACTGGGCAGTATCGCCCTGTCCAAAGTGCAAACCATTGGTATATAGAGCCGACTAACCCGGCACAAAGGAGTGGAATATGTCTTTCAACATCGGCCTTAGCGGTCTCTATGCCGCCAACAAGCAACTGGACGTAACCGGCAACAACATTGCCAACGTCGCGACTGTCGGTTTCAAATCGTCCCGTGCGGAATTCGAAGATGTGTACTCGGCGACCAAACTGGGCTCGGGTAGCAAGACCACCGGTAGCGGCGTGCGTCTGGCCAACGTCTCCCAGCAGTTCACCCAGGGTGACATCAACAACACCGGCAACGTGCTGGACATGGGCATCAACGGCTCCGGTTTCTTCGTGCTCAACGACAGCGGATCGTTGTCCTACACCCGCGCCGGCACGTTCAAGGTCGACAAGGAAGGTTACGTCACCAACACCGACGGCACTGCGCGTCTGCAAGGTTATGGTGTAGACGCCAATGGCAAGATCATCAATGGCGTGCTGACGGACCTGCGCATCGACACGTCCAACCTGGCGCCGAAAACTACCACCAACGTTTCGTCGACGATCAACCTGGACTCCAAGTCCGATGTGATCGACCAGGTGGCCAACCCGTTCGACCCGAGCAAGCCGGGAACCGCTTTCACCAAGCAGTTCACTACCCAGATTTTCGATACTCAGGGTAATACGCACCAGATGGACCAATACATGGTCAAGACGGGAGCCAATACCTGGGATGTCTATACCTTGATCGATGGTCGCAACCCGAACGGCAGCGATCCGATGAACGCAGCTTCGCGTCCGGTCCCTTCGACCATGGCTTTTGACACCAGTGGCAAGCTGGTTTCGGTCACCACGCCGGGCACTCCTCCTGTCGTCAGCCCTGATCTGAAAATCACTGGCTGGATTCCGGGCAAAGTGACCAATGGCGTTTGGGCAGCCAACGGCGCAGCCGCCGACCCGGCCGGTGTGACTGTCGCCATGAGCAACACCACACAATTCAACGCCGACAGCGCTCGTTCCATTCCAGCTCAAAATGGCTACGCCACCGGCCAGATCACCAATCTGACCATCGACGGCAGCGGTGTGATGCTGGCCAACTTTAGCAACTACCAGACCAAGCCGATCGGTCAACTGGCGCTCGCCAGCTTCACCAACGAGCAAGGCCTGCAGCCAGTGGGCGGCACCAGTTGGAAGGAGACTTACGCCTCGGGTCAGCCGGGCTACGACGCACCGCAAACCGGTTCCCTGGGTGAGATCCACTCCAACTCCCTGGAAGAGTCGAACGTCAACGTGACCAACGAACTGGTCGACTTGATCAAGGCGCAGAGCAACTACCAGGCGAACGCCAAGACCATCTCCACCCAGAGCACCATCATGCAGACCATCATTCAGATGACTTGATGTTGGTTGGTTGAAATTGCTGCACAAGGAGCCCCTCGGAAGAGGGGCTTTTTTGTGGTCGGCAAAAGATCAAAAGATCGCAGCCTCGTTTCACTCGACAGCTCCTACAAGGGACCGCATTTCAATGTAGGAGCTGTCGAGTGAAACGAGGCTGCGATCTTTTAAAGGTCAAAAGAAAACCCCCGACAATCCAGAGGACTGATCGGGGGTTTCAGATAAGCGCCTTTCAGCGCTCACCGGCTCAGCTCATTGGCAAGCTTCGCAATCCGGCTCGTCGATGGCGCAAGCCTTCGGCACTGGCGCTGGACCGGCAGGCGCTGCCAGGACCGAGTCGTCACCGTGGTTGCCGCCGCTGGAAACAGCGTTCAGCTTACCGGTGTTGATGGTCGACTTCTCGGTGCTGGTCGCGGCCAGGGCACGGAGGTAGTAAGTGGTTTTCAGACCACGGTACCAGGCCATGCGGTAGGTCACGTCCAGTTTCTTGCCCGAAGCGCCAGCGATGTACAGGTTCAGCGACTGAGCCTGGTCGATCCACTTCTGACGACGGCTTGCCGCGTCAACGATCCACTTGGTGTCCACTTCGAATGCAGTCGCGTAGAGCTCTTTGAGTTCTTGCGGGATGCGCTCGATCTGCTGCACGGAACCGTCGTAGTACTTCAGGTCGTTGATCATGACCGAGTCCCACAGACCGCGAGCCTTGAGGTCGCGAACCAGGTACGGGTTGATCACGGTGAATTCGCCCGACAGGTTCGATTTCACATAGAGGTTCTGGTAGGTCGGTTCGATCGACTGCGATACGCCAGTGATGTTGGCGATGGTCGCGGTCGGTGCGATGGCCATGATGTTGGAGTTACGGATACCTTTCTGCACACGGGCGCGAACCGGTGCCCAGTCCAGGGTTTCCTTCAGGTCAACGTCGATGTACTTCTGGCCGCGGGCTTCGATCAGGATCTGTTGCGAATCCAGCGGCAGGATGCCTTTGGACCACAGCGAACCCTGGAACGTCTCGTAGGCGCCACGCTCGTCAGCCAGGTCGCAGGACGCCTGGATCGCGAAGTAGCTGACCGCTTCCATGGAAGTGTCGGCGAACTGCACGGCGGCATCGGAGCCGTAAGGAATGTGCTGCAGGTAGAGCGCATCCTGGAAGCCCATGATGCCCAGGCCGACCGGACGGTGCTTGAAGTTGGAGTTCTTCGCTTGCGGCACCGAGTAGTAGTTGATGTCGATCACGTTATCGAGCATGCGAACGGCGGTGTTCACGGTGCGTTCCAGCTTGGCGGTGTCCAGCTTGCCGTTGACGATGTGGTTCGGCAGGTTGATCGAGCCCAGGTTGCAAACGGCGATTTCGTCCTTGTTGGTGTTCAAGGTGATCTCGGTGCACAGGTTCGAGCTGTGGACCACGCCGACGTGCTGCTGCGGGCTGCGCAGGTTGCACGGGTCTTTGAAGGTCAGCCATGGGTGGCCGGTTTCAAACAGCATGGACAGCATCTTGCGCCACAGGTCTTTGGCCTGGATGGTCTTGAACAGCTTGATCTTGCCTGGGTACTGAGACAGGGCTTCGTAGTACTCGTAACGCTCTTCGAAGGCCTTGCCGGTCAGGTCGTGCAGGTCCGGAACTTCCGAAGGCGAGAACAGGGTCCACGGACCATCATCGAAGACGCGCTTCATGAACAGGTCAGGGATCCAGTTGGCGGTGTTCATGTCGTGGGTACGACGACGATCATCACCGGTGTTCTTGCGCAGCTCGATGAACTCTTCGATGTCCATGTGCCAGGTTTCCAGGTAGGCACAGACAGCGCCTTTGCGCTTGCCACCCTGGTTAACGGCAACGGCGGTGTCGTTCACTACTTTCAGGAACGGAACAACGCCCTGGGATTTGCCGTTGGTGCCCTTGATGTACGAACCCAATGCGCGAACCGGAGTCCAGTCGTTGCCCAGGCCGCCGGCGAATTTCGACAACATGGCGTTGTCGTGGATCGCGTGGTAGATGCCCGACAGGTCATCCGGCACGGTGGTCAGGTAGCAGCTCGACAGCTGTGGACGCAGGGTACCGGCGTTGAACAGGGTCGGGGTCGACGACATGTAGTCGAAGGACGACAGCAAGTTATAGAACTCGATCGCACGGTCTTCTTTGTTCTTCTCTTCGATCGCCAGGCCCATGGCCACGCGCATGAAGAAGATCTGCGGCAGTTCGAAACGCACGCCATCCTTGTGGATGAAGTAACGGTCGTACAGGGTTTGCAGACCCAGGTAAGTGAACTGCTGATCGCGCTCGTGGTTGATTGCCTTGCCGAGTTTTTCCAGGTCGAAGGACGCCAGGACCGGGTTCAGCAATTCGAATTCGATACCCTTGGCGATGTAGGCCGGCAGGGCCTTGGCGTACAGGTCGACCATTTCGTGGTGAGTGGCGCTTTCGGCCACGCCGAGGAAGCCCAGGCCTTCGGCACGCAGGGTGTCCATCAGCAGGCGGGCGGTCACGAACGAGTAGTTCGGCTCGCGTTCAACCAGGGTACGGGCAGTCATCACCAGAGCGGTGTTGACGTCGGTCAGGGCCACGCCGTCGTACAGGTTTTTCAGGGTTTCGCGCTGGATCAGGTCGCCGTCGACTTCTTCCAGGCCTTCGCACGCTTCGGTGACGATGGTGTTCAGGCGGCCCATGTCCAGAGGAGCAAAGCTGCCGTCGGCGCGGGTGATGCGGATCGACGGGTGAGCGTTGACCGCTTCTTCGGCCGGTGCGTGGGCAGCGCGTTCTTTCGAACGACCGTCACGGTAGATCACGTAGTCGCGAGCGACTTTCTGCTCGCCGGCACGCATCAGGGCCAGTTCGACCTGATCCTGGATTTCTTCGATGTGGATGGTGCCGCCCGATGGCATGCGACGCTTGAACGTAGCGGTGACCTGTTCGGTCAGGCGGGCCACGGTGTCGTGGATTCGCGACGAAGCGGCAGCGGTGCCGCCTTCAACTGCGAGGAACGCTTTGGTGATGGCGACGGTGATCTTGTCATCGGTGTAAGGAACGACAGTGCCGTTACGCTTGATCACGCGCAGTTGGCCAGGCGCGGTGGCGGACAGATCCTGATTCGAATCGGTAGCCTGCGGCAAGGTGCCCTGCGGGTTCTCGCGAGTTGTGTCGGTTTGCATGGGGGGTTGTCTCCACATTCTCTATGTTTGTTTGGGCACCATCACAGTGCCCACCGTTCCGTCCTGAAGCACTACAACCGGCGAGTGCCGGGCATACCAACTTCGGGACAGATCAGGAAGGGGGCTATTGGGCGCCGCTTCCATGCCGAAGTCTTTGGTCTGACGCCTTGGGCGCAAGACCGGGTCCTTTGAGGTGACAGTTCAGGACTGCAACACCCGTACCGTTTTCACCACATTGGGCCGAAATACAGTAGCCATCCGCACGCGCGGTTTGGACTTTCGAAAATACGTTTGAATCAACCGGACAGAGGCAAGAAAAGCGCTTGAAATTGGTGTCCGGTTTGTGTTTGGTTTTTTGCGCTAAACCCTACATCTAGGGTTTTTTTGGCGCTGGGGTACAAGATAATGCGTTTTGGGGGGTGATTGCAACGTACTACCTGTGGATAAACCTGTGCGTAAATTGTGTGTGAAAGGGCCAATCGGCGTGTAGGCCGCGATGCTGCTGGACCGGACCTTTTTTCAGCATTTTTCAACGATCGAAAACGGCCGGACGGATTTTTAAGGGCGCGAACCCTATCACAAAAAAACGTCATATCCGAACGCATTTACCGGCTTGTGTTCTGTGCGGGCGACGTTCTATACAATCGGTCGGCGTGTATGCAATTTATCCCCCGAATCATTACAAAAAGACGGGCGGATCCTTCCTTATTAGTGTCATTGGCAAACAGAGGTCACCGTGGAGCAAGAAGCCTGGCAAATATTGATTGTCGAAGACGACCAGCGTCTGGCCGAACTGACCCGCGACTACCTGGAAGCCAATGGCCTGCGCGTGGCGATCGAGGGCAATGGCGCCCTGGCGGCGGCGCGCATCATCAAGGAACAGCCGGACCTGGTGATCCTCGACCTGATGCTGCCCGGTGAAGACGGTCTGAGCATTTGCCGCAAGGTCCGCGACCGTTATGACGGCCCGATCCTAATGCTCACCGCGCGCAGCGACGACACCGACCAGATCCTCGGCCTCGACCTGGGCGCCGACGACTACGTGTGCAAACCGGTGCGCCCGCGCTTGCTGCTGGCGCGCATCCAGGCGTTGCTGCGACGCAGCGAGGCGCCGGAACCGGTGCCGGAAAAGCAACGGCGCCTGCAATTCGGCCCGCTGGTGGTGGACAACGCCCTGCGCGAAGCCTGGCTGAATGACAGCGGCATCGAACTGACCAGCGCCGAGTTCGATTTGCTCTGGCTGCTGGTGGCCAACGCCGGGCGGATTCTGTCCCGGGAAGAGATTTTCACCGCGCTGCGCGGTATCGGCTATGACGGCCAGGACCGCTCCATCGACGTGCGTATTTCGCGCATCCGTCCGAAGATTGGCGATGACCCGGATCACCCGCGGCTGATCAAGACCGTGCGCAGCAAAGGCTACCTGTTCGTTCCCGAGGCCTGCGTAGACCAAACTCTGTGAACTCGATCTTCCTGCGTATTTATGGCGGCATGTGCGCCGCGCTGATTCTGGTGGCGGTGCTTGGTGTGCTGGCCTTGCACATGCTCAACCAGGTGCGCAGCGAGCAATACCGCGAGCGTCTGGCCCACGGCACGTTTTCGCTGATGGCCGACAACCTGCAACCGATGAACCAGACCGAGCGCCACCGGGCGTTGCTGGTGTGGGAGCGGTTGCTGGGCATTCCGCTGGCGCTGAAAACCTTCAACGAGACGGATCTCGACATCCGGCAGCGTACCCGCGTGCTGCATGGCGAGGCACTGGTGGAGCAGACCGGGCCACATGCGGCGAAGGTTTATCGACTGGTCAGTGACAAGGAACAACTGGTCCTCACGGGGGAAGTGCAGCAGATCAGCGAGCAACTGGCCCGGGCGACCATTTACCTGTTGGTCGACGAACTGGTGCGCTACCCGGTGGGCGAGCAGCCGGTGCGCCTGGCGCAATTGAAGCAGGACAAGGGTTTTGGTTTCGACTTGCGCCTGGTCACGGTCGAAGACGCCGACATGGACGAAGACCAGAGTCGCCGCGTGTCCGAAGGCGACACGGTGATGGCGCTGGGCAAGGGCGGCGATTCGATCCGGGTGTTCGCCGGTATGGTCGGCACGCCGTGGGTGTTGGAAATCGGCCCGTTGTACCAGATGAATCCTTATCCGCCGGAATGGCTGGTGCTGATTGCCGCGCTGGGCCTGACCCTGATCGGTTTGATCGTCTATTTATTGGTGCGGCAACTCGAACGGCGCTTGCGCGGTCTGGAAGCGGCGGCCACGCGCATCGCCAAGGGCAGCCTGGAAACCCGCGTTCCGGCGCGCGGTGCGGACTCGGTCGGGCGACTGGCGTCGGCGTTCAACGGCATGGCCGAGCATCTGCAGCAACTGCTGGCGATCCAACGTGAGCTGGTGCGCGCCGTGTCCCACGAATTGCGCACGCCGGTGGCGCGTTTGCGTTTCGGCCTGGAGATGATCGGCTCGGCGACTACCCCGCAAGCCCTGGAAAAATACTGCGAAGGCATGGACCACGACATCGAAGACCTCGACCGTCTGGTGGACGAGATGTTGACCTATGCACGACTGGAGCAAGGTTCCCCGGCGCTGAATTTTCAGCGCATCGATCTGGATGCGCTGGTCAATCAGGTGATCGAGGAACTCGCGCCGTTGCGTGCCGACGTCACGGTGCAGCGCGGCTTGTGTCTGTCGGCGGCCGATAACGACGACGCCTGGGTCGAGGCCGAGCCGCGTTACCTGCACCGGGCGATTCAGAACCTTGTGACCAACGCCATGCGCCACGCGCAGTCACGGGTGACCATCAGCTATCAGGTGGGGCAGCAGCGCTGTCGGGTGGATGTCGAGGATGACGGGCCGGGCGTGCCGGAAATCGCCTGGGAGAAAATCTTCACCCCGTTCCTGCGCCTCGACGACAGTCGAACCCGAGCGTCGGGTGGTCATGGGTTGGGGCTGTCGATCGTGCGGCGGATCATCCATTGGCATGACGGGCGGGCGTTGATCGGCAAGAGCAAGAGTTTGGGTGGGGCCTGTTTCAGTTTGAGTTGGCCGAGGAATCAGGAGAAGCGCTGAGATTGTGTGTTCTTTGAGGGCCTCATCGCGGGCAAGCCCGCTCCCACAGTTATTGTGTGCGACCAGAACCTGTGGGAGCGGGCTTGCCCGCGATGAGGCCCTGCAAGACACTGAAAATTTTCAGGCCTTGATACTGACAAGACTCAACAACTGCCCATCCCGCACCCCGAACTGTGCATCCAGCTCGGTGCCGTTGCGCCATTCACTGGACAGGTCCGTCAGCAACCGCAACCGCACTTCACCCGCTTCAGTCCATTCCAGCACTTGAGCGTGTTCAAAATAGAAGCGTTGCTGAACGATCGGATAGAGCGCCTTGAACAGGCTTTCCTTCACCGAAAAGGTCAGGGTCACCAGCAGCGCCAATTGTTCGCGCGGGCCGGCGGTCATGCGCTGTAGCTCGATTGGGGTGAGGATTTCCCCGGCCAGGCGTTCGGCGCGTTCGACGTTGAGCAGGTTTTCCAGATCCATGCCCAAACCGCGCCAATGGCTTTTGTTCGCGACGATCGCTGCGGCCCGGCCGGTGCTGTGGGTGATCGAACCGGTGATATGCACCGGCCAGACAGGCGCCCGGTCTTCGCCGATGGCCGGGCTGAAACTCAGGCCTTCCAATTGTTGCAGCGCAGCGCGGGCGCAAATTCGACCGGCGAGAAACTCTGCCTGACGTTTGGCGACGGAGCGCTGGATGCTCTCCGGCGCCTCGATGGCGCTGCGCTGGAAATCATCGCCAAGCAGTTGCGAGGGATTGAAGTGGGTGCTCAACAGCACCGCATCGGGCAGCACAACCGGCAGCGGCCAATGGGCATCGAGGGGCGTGCAGCAGGCGGGCAGGGCGGGGACGGGATTCATGTCGGGCATTTTGCCGGGTTGGGTTGCGGCTGGGTAGTGCAAAAGGTTCAGAACAGCAGCGCGGCCATCGCGAGCAGGTTCACTCCTACATTGAAATGCGTTCCCCTGTAGGAGTGAGCCTGCTCGCGATGGCCGCGCCGCGGTTTACCTGATCAGCCAAAGATCTTCTTGAAAAATGCCTGCATGTCCGCCCACGACTTTTCATCCGCCGCTTTGCTGTAGCCAATGTCCGGCCCGCCGTGATCGCCGTGGCTCAAGCGATCGGCATCCGGATTGCTGAAGCCATGCTTGGCGCCGTCAAGACTGACGAACGTGTAGTCGGCGCCGGCCTTGTCCATTTCAGTTTTGAAAGCCGCGACGTTATCCGGCGTGACCATACTGTCCAGCGCACCATGCTCGACGAGGATTTTCGCTTTCACGCTGCCAGGTTTCGCCGGGGTATTGGTCGCCAGCGAACCGTGGAAACTCACCACCCCGGCCAGCGGCACACCTTGGCGCGCGGCGTTGAGCACCACGCCGCCGCCGAAGCAGTAGCCGATGGCGGCGATTTTCTGTGGATCGGTTTGCAGCTGTTTTTTCAGCAAGTCGAGCCCGGCCTGGAACCGAGCGCTCGATGCTGCGCTGTCCTTCAACGCCGCTTGCATGAACGCCATGGCGTCCTTGGGATGCTCGGTGTTCTTGCCATCGCCATACATGTCGATGGCCAGCGCGCTATAGCCCAGTCCTGCGAGATCGCGGGCGCGGCGCTTGGTGTAGTCGTTCAGTCCCCACCATTCATGCACCACCACGACACCTGGGCGCGGGCCTTTGATCGCGTCGTCGTAGGCGTAGTAGCCGATCAGTTTTGTGCCGTCGGCACTTTGGTAGGGGATTTCCTGGGTCTTGATGGCGGCTTGGCTGAGCCCGCTCAAGGTCAGTAAGAGGACAGCGAGAAACATGCGCATGGTCGAATCTCCTGTTGAAACGTGTCGAAACATTCGGGTCGAGTTGGTTCAGCTCAGGTTCAGAGTGCGTTCAGGGGGAGTTCAGGGCACGCCGGGTAATCTTGCACGTACCCAAAAGGCGAACAGCGCATGAGGAAACTCCCTATGACTGGCTTTAAAAATCTGCTGCTGGCATTCACAGTTCTGGGCGCCAGTGCCGCCGCCCATGCTGCCGACGACAACTTCGGCAGCCTTACCTTTGGAGAGACCGGCGGCAAAGTAAAAAAGTCCCGTGTGCTGAGCGGTTCAAGCGTTAATGTTGAGCCGGGTAGGCGCAGTGCCTGGGGCGCAAGTCTGGGCCAGCAAGACGTCCACTCCGGCTATTACGCCACGTACGTCGATGTGTCGGTCTCGCACAATGGCATTAAACTTCGCCATGAGGATCTCATGGGCCGCTACGATTTGTCTTATCCACTGGGTATCGGCAAGCCGTTGTCATGTTAGCCATCGAGGTGCAGGTTTGTACCTCTGGAGATTCTGATTTGCCCGGGAGAGCGTTATGAAATTGCTGGTCGTCGAAGATGAAGCGCTGTTGCGCCATCACCTGCAAACCCGCCTGACGGAAAGCGGCCATGTGGTCGAGTCCGTGGCCAATGCCGAGGAGGCGTTGTACCAGACCGAGCAGTTCAACCATGACCTGGCGGTGATCGATCTCGGTTTGCCGGGTATGAGCGGCCTCGACCTGATCCGTCAGCTGCGCTCGCGGGGCAAGACCTTTCCGATCCTGATCCTCACCGCGCGCGGCAACTGGCAGGACAAGGTCGAAGGCCTGGCCGCCGGGGCCGACGACTATGTGGTCAAGCCGTTCCAGTTCGAAGAGCTCGACGCCCGGCTCAATGCGTTGTTGCGTCGCTCCAGCGGGTTCACCCAGTCGACCATCGTTGCCGGGCCGTTGGTGCTGGACCTCAATCGCAAACAGGCGACCCTCGATGATCAGCCGCTGGCGCTGACGGCCTACGAATACCGGATCCTCGAATACCTGATGCGTCATCACCAGCAAGTGGTGGCCAAGGACCGTTTGATGGAGCAGCTGTACCCGGATGACGACGAGCGCGATCCGAACGTGATCGAAGTGCTGGTCGGTCGCCTGCGGCGCAAACTCGAAGGGCCGGTGGGGTTCAAGCCGATCGACACCGTGCGTGGCCTCGGCTACCTGTTCAATGAGCGTTGCACTTGATTCGTTCGCTTCGTGTCCGCTTGATGCTCGCCGCCACACTGCTGGCGGTGTTGTTCATGCTGGCGTTGCTGCCGGCGATGCAGGGTGCGTTCAGCCTCGCGTTGCAGGACTCCATCGAGCAGCGTCTGGCGTCCGATGTCACGACGCTGATCTCTGCTGCCCGGGTCGAAAACAACCATTTGCAGATGCCGGCGCAACTGCCCGACGAGCGTTTCAATCTTACCGACAGCCGATTGCTCGGTTATATCTATGACCGCGAGGGTCATCTGGTCTGGCGCTCCAAGGCCACCCAGGAAGAGAAGATCAATTACAAGCCGCGCTACGACGGGCGCGGCAACGAGTTCGCCAGGATCAGCGAAGCCAGTGGCGAGGAATTCTTCGTCTATGACGTCGAGGTCAAGTTGCTGGGCGGCAAAAGTGCGGCGTTCAGCATTGTTGCGCTGCAACCGGTTCGCGAATACGAAATCACCCTCGAAGGCCTGCGGGAAAACCTCTATCTGGGCTTCGGCGCCGCGTTGCTGGTGCTGCTGGCGCTGCTGTGGATTGGTCTGACCTGGGGCTTGCAGGCGTTGCGCCGGCTCAGTCAGGAACTGGATGAAATCGAAAGCGGCGACCGCGAAAGCCTCAGCGAGCAACACCCGCGCGAACTGCTGCGCCTGACCGGTTCCCTGAACCGTTTGCTGCACAGCGAACGCGAACAGCGCAGCCGTTACCGTGATTCCCTCGATGATCTGGCCCATAGCCTGAAAACTCCGCTGGCGGTGTTGCAAGGCGTCAGCGAGGACATGGCGCAACGCCCCGAAGATCGCGATCAGGCCTGGGTGCTGCAAACCCAGATCGAGCGCATGAGCCAGCAGATCAGCTATCAGTTGCAGCGCGCCAGCCTGCGCAAAAGCGGTCTGGTGCGGCATCAGGTACGCCTGCGCCCGGTGCTGCAAAGCCTGTGCGACACGCTGGACAAGGTCTATCGCGACAAACGCGTGCGGGTGGCGCTGGATCTGCCGGAAGAGTGTTATGTACCGATCGAGCAGGGTGCCTTGCTGGAAATGATGGGCAACCTGTTGGAAAACGCCTATCGCCTGTGCCTGGGCGAAGTGCGCGTCAGTGTGCGGCAGACCCTCAGCGGCATCGAGTTGTGCGTCGAGGACGACGGCCCCGGCGTACCGCCCGACCAACGTGCGCGAATCCTGCAACGCGGCGAACGCCTGGATCGCCAGCACCCGGGGCAGGGCATCGGCCTGGCGGTGGTCAAGGACATCATCGAAAGCTACAGCGCCAAACTGACGCTGGGTGATTCACCGATGGGTGGGGCGGCGTTCAGGATTCAGTTTCCGGTGGTTTGATCCGAATACCTGTAGGAGCACGGCTTGCCGGCGATGGCGTCCTTGAAATCGCCATCGCCG
>NZ_JBLNNF010000038.1:0-17878 GCF_047784845.1 Pseudomonas sp. NFX98
AGCAGTGAAACGATGCATCGCCGATGGTAGTGTGGGGTTTCCCCATGTGAGAGTAGGTCATCGTCAAGATTAAATTCCGAAACCCCAATTGCGAAAGCAGTTGGGGTTTTGTTTTGGGCGAAAGAAAGTGCGATCAGTCACAACACAAAATTTGCACAGTTATTTTCAACCCAGGACACTAGAATAGGTCCACCTATTTAGAGTCAGAGCGCTTATGCCGGATCCGGTTGACACCCAAGGGCTGTCAGAATTACCACTAGAAAATCTGGTTGCCTGTCATGAGTGCGACTTGCTGATGCGCAAGCCCGAGCTCGCTCATGGCGAGAAAGCCCTGTGTCCGCGCTGCGGATACGAGCTCTACGCTAATCGCTACAACGTCGTACAGCGCAGCCTTGCCTTGGTCATTGCGGCACTCTTGCTGTATGTCCCGGCGAACTTTTTACCCATCATGCAGCTCAATCTACTCGGGCAATCGTCGCATGACACTGTCTGGAGCGGTGTTGTCGCGCTGTTTGACTCCGGTATGCAAAGTGTCTCGGTTGTTGTGTTCCTCTGCAGCATGGGAATTCCCTTGCTCAAGCTGCTCTGCCAGCTGGTCGTATTGTTGACCATCCGATTTGATGTCGGACGCAGCTATGGCTTGTTGCTCTATCGCATTTATCACCATCTACGCGATTGGGGGATGCTCGAGGTTTACCTCATGGGCGTGTTGGTGGCGATCGTCAAACTGGCAGATATGGCAGCAATCACTGTAGGCCTTGGCTTGGCGTGCTTCATTGGTTTGTTGCTGATCCAGGTCTGGCTGGAGGTCGTCATGTCGCCTCACCAGATCTGGCAGGCGTTATCAGGAGAGGATGCCCATGCGGGCGATTGATGCAGGCATTCTGATTTGCGCGGAATGTCATGAATTGAACAGGCAGGATGCTGACACCGATGAGCAGGTCTGCACACGTTGCGGAGCGCTGGTGCATGCCCGTCGCCCGAATAGTCTGGTGCGGACTTGGGCTTTGTTGATCACCGGCGCCATTCTCTACATACCGGCCAATGTGCTGCCTATCATGACCGTGAGCTCGCTGGGTAAGGGTGACCCCAGCACCATCATGTCCGGTGTGATTCAACTGGTTCAGCACGGCATGATTCCCATTGCGGCCGTGGTGTTTATCGCCAGTATCCTGGTGCCGACGTTCAAATTGGTTGGCATTGCGCTGCTGCTGTTTTCCGTACAACGTCGACAGCCGCTTTCTGCGCGACAGCGTATCTGGATGTACCGCTTTATCGAGTTCATCGGCCGTTGGTCGATGCTGGATATTTTTGTCATCGCAATTCTGGTGGCGGTTGTGAATTTTGGACGGCTTGCCAGTATCGAGGCTAATCTCGGCGCGGTGGCGTTCGCCAGTGTGGTGATTTTGACAATGCTAGCCGCAGTAACTTTCGATCCCCGACTGATTTGGGATAACACGGAGTCGGACGACGACCATGACTGATTTGCCTGTAGCGAAAACCCGACCGGCCTCGAACTGGTCTGCCATTTGGGTGTTGCCTCTGATCGCGTTGATCATCGGCGGCTGGCTCGGCTGGCGTGCCTACAACGAAACCGGCATCGAGGTTCAGGTGCGTTTTGAAAGCGGTGAAGGCATCCAGGCCAACAAGACCGAAGTGGTCTACAAAGGCATGTCGGTCGGCAAAGTGAAAACCCTGAAGCTCGATGATGAAGGTAGTTCCAAGGGCGTGATCGCCACGGTGGAGATGAACAAGGATGTCGAACAGTATCTTCGCACCAGTACGCGCTTCTGGCTGGTCAAACCGAGCGTGACGCTGGCCGGTATTACCGGTTTGGAGACGCTGGTCTCGGGTAACTACGTCGCCATCAGCCCGGGCGAGGGCGAGCCTACCCGCAAATTCAAGGCACTGGCGGAAGAGCCGCCGCTATCCGACGCCCAGCCTGGTTTGCACCTGACGATCAAGGCCGATCGCCTGGGCTCGCTGAACCGCGGCAGTCCGGTGTTCTACAAGCAGATCAAGGTCGGTCAGATCAAAAGCTTCCTGCTGTCCGAGGACCAAAGCACCGTCGAGCTCAAAGTCTTCATCGAGCCGACCTACGCCAAACTGGTGCGCAAACACACACGTTTCTGGAACGCCAGCGGTATCAGCATCGATGCCAATCTGTCGGGCGTGAAAGTGCGCAGTGAATCCCTGGCCAGCATCGTCGCCGGCGGTATTGCCTTTGCCACACCGGAAAACCGCAAAGACAGCCCGCCCACCGATCCGAGCCTGCCGTTCCGTCTCTATGAAGACTTCGATGCCGCTGCGGCAGGCATCAAGGTCAAGGTCAAACTCAGTGACTTTGAAGGCTTGCAAGCCGGTCGTACGCCGGTGATGTACAAAGGCATTCAGGTCGGCACGCTCAAAGCGCTGAAGGTCGATCCGGATCTGTCGGGTGCCAGCGCCGAGTTGACGCTGGACCCATTGGCCGAGGATTACCTGGTCGACGGTACGCAGTTCTGGGTGGTCAAACCGTCTATTTCCCTGGCAGGTATTACCGGCCTGGAAGCATTGGTCAAAGGTAACTACATCGCCGTGCGCCCTGGTGACAAAGGCGCAGCGCCGCAACGTGAGTTTGTCGCACGACCCAAGGCGCCGCCGCTGGATCTGCGTTCACCGGGCCTGCACCTGGTGCTGTTCACCGAGAATCTCGGCTCGCTTGAGGTCGGTAGCCCGGTTCTCTACAAGCAGGTCAAGGTCGGTTCGGTGCAGAGCTACCAGTTCTCGCGCAAAAGAAACCAGCTGGTGATTGGCGTCCATATCGAGAAGGAATACGAAAACCTGGTCAACGCATCCACACGGTTCTGGAATGCCAGCGGCATCACGCTGACCGGCGGGTTGACCGGCGGAATTCAGGTCAAAAGCGAGTCACTGCAAAGCCTGATGGCCGGCGGCATTGCTTTTGAAACGCCGGAAGCCAAGGCGCCGTTGCAGAAGCGAATCCCGCGCTTCCGCCTGTTCGCCAGTCATGAAGAGGCCAACCAGAAAGGCGCTGTGATCACGATCAAGGTTGATCGCGCCGACGGCTTGCGCACGGGTACTCCGATTCGCTTCAAGGGACTGGATGTCGGCAAGATCGAGAACGTCGACCTCAGCGATGACCTGCAATCGGTAATGCTGACCGCACGCATCACCGAAGTGCCCGAGCGTATTGCGCGGGTTGGCAGCGAGTTCTGGGTGGTCAAGCCGGAATTGGGGCTGATCAAGACGTCGAACCTTGAGACCTTGGTGACCGGGCAATACATCGAAGTGCAGCCAGCCGCGAAGAACCTGGGTCCTCAGAAAAACTTCGTGGCCCTGGCCATTCCGCCTGAAACCGCCAAGGCCGAAGTCGGGTTGAGTCTGGTACTGAGCGCCGCCCGCCGTGGCTCGCTGAAAGCCGGGGTGCCGGTGACGTATCGCGAAATCACGGTTGGCAAGGTGACCGGGTATGAACTCGGCCAGACTGCAGACCGTGTGTTGATCCACATTCTGATCGAGCCGAAGTATGCGCCGCTGGTTCGCAGTGGAACTCGTTTTTGGAACACCAGCGGTTTTGACTTTGATGTCGGCTTGTTCAAGGGCGCGACAATGCGCACCGAGTCGCTGGAAACCATGATTCAGGGTGGCGTTGCGTTTGCCACACCAGATGGCGAGCGCATGGGCAGCCCCGCAAGACCTGAGCAGACGTTTGCGCTGTTCGACAAATTCGAAGAGGAATGGCTGACCTGGGCGCCGAAGATTTCCCTCGGCAAGTAAGCTCACGCAGATATGAAAAAGGCCGCGATCCATTGGATCGCGGCCTTTTTTATTGCCATCAACTAAACCGCATCCAGCTCCGGCTCATCCGCCTCAACATTGACTGTTGCCTTCACCTGATCGTGACGACGGATGTACTTCCAGTCCGCTTCGTCGATGTAGATGCCGGCCGGGCCGCTGCCGCCTTCCAGGTCGATGGCGACACTGGCGCAGACTTGCGGCTTCACACTTGCCAGGATCGGCACGAAGCCCAGTTGCAGGCTGGTTTCCAGCAGTGCAGCCTGGTTCTTCTCGTCGATGTCCGCCGCCTCGTCGAGGTAGTACGGCAAGCGCACACGCCCGGCCAGGTCGCGGTCCATCAAGTGCAGCAACAAGTACATGTTGGTCAGCGCCTTGATGGTCATGGTGGTGCCGTTGGACGCAGCGCCGTCGATGTCGGTGTGGATCACCGGTTGACCGTTGACCTTGGTGATCTCGAACGCCAGTTCGAACAAATCCTTGAGACCGAGCTGGTTGTGGTTCGCCGCTACCAGCCGCGCCAGGTATTCCTTGGCCTCTTCGTTCTTGTTGTCCTGCTCGGCACTTTGGCTCAGGTCGAAGACCGACAGGGTTTCGCCTTCTTCGTACTGACCGGCACTGTGGATGATCTGGTCGATGTGCTTGAGCGCTTCCTTGTTCGGCGCCAGCACGATGCGGAAGCTCTGCAGGTTGGAGACCTGACGCTTGTTGATCTCGCGGTTGAACAGCGCCAGTTGGTGCTCGAGGCTGTCGTAGTCACTACGGATGTTACGCAGCGTCCGGGCGATATCGGTCACGGCGGCACGACGGGCCTTGCCCAGTGTCAGCGCTTCATCGGTACGGTGTGCGTAGGCATTGATCAGCAGTGACAGGCGACGCTCCATGTCGTCTTCGCTGTCGAATTTGGCCACGCCCTTGAGGCGGACCTGCGCATACAGCGCCTCGATCTGGCCATCGGCGCGCAGCAGGCCTTGCCAGCTGTCCTGATAGTCGTTGAGCAGCGGCAGCAGGTTGTCCATGGAATCGTCGATCGGGTCCATGCACGGCGTACCGAACGGCAAGTCTGCCGGCAACAACTGTCGACGGCGCAGGGCATCGTCGAGGGTGCGTTGCTTGGCTTCCATGTCACCGATCTGGCGGCCGACCAGTTGCAGCTTGGCCGACAGTTGCTGGACGCGTTCGGTGAAGGCGTCGCTGGAACGCTTCAATTCGTCCTGTGCGGCTTCCATCTGGGCCAGTTGTTCCAGCTTGTCGCCTTCTTCGGCGCTCAGGGTTTGCGCACGACGGAAGTCTTCCAGGGCTTTCTGCGCGTCCAGCACCTGCTGGTACAGCGCTTCGGTCTGGGTCTTGCTCGCGGCGCGGTCGGCGGCCACGGCTTGCTGGGTTTTCAGTTGCTTGAGTTCTTTTTCCAGACGCTCTTTCTGATCGCGCAAGGCCGCTCGGTCAGCCAGCGCTTGCAGGGCTGGCGGCTCGATGTGCGAGATGTCGATCGACAGGCCTGGCACTTCGAAACGCTCGCCTTTGAAGCCATCGAGGATCAGCTCAACGGACTTCACCCAGTCGCCGTTTTCGTCGAGGGTGATGCCATGTTCGCCCAAAGGCAGGCTGAACAGCGCGCTGTTGAACAGGCGCATCAGACGCTCGACGTCTTGCTGCGAGAACTCTTCGCGCAGGCGGGCGTAGCTGTTGTTGTCAGCGTGATCGAGTTGTTGCTTGACCGACTTCAGGCGTTTTTCCAGATCGCGCAGGCGCTCTTCCAGATCCTCGGCGCTGAACTGCCGCGACTGGGCCAGCGCACCCGCCAATTCGTCGTGCGCGTCCTTGGCGGCGAGCAGTTGCTGTTCCAGCACCTTGACGTCATCGACCAGGGCAAAGCGGTGCTTGAGCACTGACAGTTCGCCGAGCCAGCGCTGGATGCCGGTGATTTCCCGCTCCAGACGCATCAGCTCCTGAGTGCCGCCGCGCTGATCGTTTTGCAGCGCGTCTTGTTCATTGCGGTAGTGCTCGGCCTGAATGGTCAGCTCTTCCTTGCGCGCACTGGCGTAGTCCGACCACGTGCCCAGCAGTGAATCGAGCAACGGCGAGATCCGGTGCAGCTTGCCGCGCAGGATGTCGCGTTGCTTGACGCCGTTGGCCAAGGCTTCGACCAACGGGCCGGCGGCGACCAGCGAGTTGTAGTCCTGCTCCATGCGTCGTACATCGCGGAAGGCTTCTTCGCACGCGGCAATGTAATCGACGCTACCGGAGCGCAAGCTGTGTTCGAAGGCATCGAGGAACAGCTGCTTGAGCTTGGCCGCAGTGATTTCGCGCATGTGCAGCAGATTGATGAACAGTGCGCGGAAGGTCTTCAGGCTCTGTTCGCTGGTGGAGCGCAGCGGGATCAGCGTCAGGTCCAGCGGAATCGAAGTGTGACCACCGACCAGCAAGCGGCGCAGTTCGTCCGGCTTGAGTTCGTAGGCTTTCAGGCCTTCGCGCTCAAGGTTGGTGAACAGCTCTTTCTGGCGCAGGCAGGTGTCGTTTTTCTGGTAGTGGGCCAGGTCGAGTTTGCCGGCATAGGCAAAGAACTGGTGGCCGAAACCACCGCCCGGGCCGCGGCCGACCACACCGATCACGTGCGGACCGTGGGGCAGGTTCACTTCGACCAGGATGTAGCTGGTGTCCGAGGCGAAGTAGAAGCGCCGGGATTGTTCCAGGCTGTACTTGCCGAAGCTCATGTCCGACATGCGCGCCAGGATCGGGAACTGCAAGGCGTTGATCGAGGCGGATTTACCGAGGTTGTTCGCGCCGTAGACCGACAGCGGTTCTTCCAGCGGGAACAGGCCGAGGCTGTAGCCGGCGGTGTTCAGAAGGGCAAAGCGGCGGATGCCGTAACGTTCCTTGCTCATGCGTCGAGCTCCTGTTCTTCGGCAATGGCGCGGGCCAGGGCATCTTCTTCGCTTTCACCGTCGAATTCGCTGAGGTCCAGCGGGTCGTCGGTCTCCAGCAGTTTTTCGTCGCTGTCTTCGTCGATCAGCACCGGCACCGGCAGCGGCAATACGCTGTGCAGGCTGGCGGCGAGATCACGGTCCTGCTGAACCGACAGGCAGACGTCGAGGAATCGGTGCATCGGCGGCAGGAAACGGTAGACGCCGTTTTCTTCGCTGGCAAAACCGAGCTGGGTCATGCGGCGCATGATCTTTTCTTCGAGTTCGTCCTGAGTTTGCACCTCGGCCTGGATGAACAGGTCGCGGTACTTCTCCAGCAGCGATGGCAACTCATCGCGGCCGAGGCTGCCGCCGTCGAGCACGGCGATCGGATCGCGGCCCTGATCGGCCAGGTGCTCGACGAGAATGAAGGTGAATAACGCCAGACGCTGGGCAGTCTTGTTCACCGCCGCAGCCGCGAGGTCCGGCACGAAATAGTAGAAGCCGCGAGTGTCGCAGACCAGCTCAAAACCCAAGGCCTTGAACAGCGTGCGGTACTGGTCCTGGAAGTTCGACAGCTGTGCGTACAGCTCCGGATCGCGGCGGCTGACGTGGTAACCCTTGAACAGCTCGCGAAAGATCGGCGCCAGCTGGGACAGTTCGGATAGATCAAGATGCATGTGGGATGCTCGCAGAATTCTCGGTGGCATCGTCGCCCGCCGAGAGCAGGGCGAAGGAGCGCAGGCTGACCTGGTGCTCGTGTGTGAAGTAGTCGCGACGTTCCAGGCGCTCGCGCTTGAAGCGTTTTTCCCGGGACAGGCGCGAGAACCAGTACAGCAATTCGTCAGTGGCGCCGTCCGGTTCCTGCTCCAGCAGCCAGGTCATCAGGTCCGGCATCGGCAGGGCATCTTCGCAACGTTCGAGCATTTCCCGAACCGTGCGAGGCGCGCGCGGGGCATCGCCGCCCTTGTGGGATTTGTGCGCCTTGGGGAATCGCGCCGGTTTCGGCTCGAAACGCGCCAGCGCGTAAACGTAGGCCTCGACCTGACTGGCGCTGCCGAGGAAGGTGCTTTGCGGCCGGGTGAACATCGGCATAGCCGCTTGCGGCACGGCGTCGATGCCTTTGCGGCGAATCATCGACAGCGCTAGCGCCGCTCCACGGGTCACGGCATTGTGCCGACGCGCTTCTTCACGCAGCGGCAGCAGCAGTTCGCGGGCGTGACGCAGGGTCAGCTGGGCGCTGGTCTGCATTTCGAGGATGCGCGCGTGGGTGCGCAGCAGCATGTCGTCGTCAACCAAGTGGCCGAGGCGCTGTTGCTCGCTGAGCATCTTCAGCAGGACGGTTTCGACCTTGCGCACGCCTTGTTCGAAGGCGCCGTCGGCGTTCACCAGATCGATCATCGGCTCGACGTATTCGTCCCAGGTCGCCAGCACTTCAGCGTAACGCTGACGCAGCGGAATCTGCCGGTCGCTGGTTTTCGCCCGTTCGGCGACGGCTACCAGTGCCTGTTCGTCGTTATCGAGTTTTTTCAGCACGTCGCGCACGCGCATATCGAGCAGGCGCAACTGGCGGGCGAGGTCATTGCCGTCGCGGATGTCGAAGGCGTCCTGGATGTAACCGGCCAAGCGCTCAAGGTGGCGCAAGTAGGCTTCGATTTCCAGGCACAGGCCCAGACGGTGTTCACGGCGCAGGTAGGCGAGGAAGTCGTGAATCTGCGCATTGAGCTCGAAACGGTTCGGGCTTTTCGCCACGGGAACCAGAATGTCGAGGCGAATCCACACGTCCAGCAGGCTGGTGATGTCCTGCGGCGTACTGTCGAGTTGCTGGGCGGCCAACTGTGAACGCAATTCGTTGAGGCTCAGGGTGCCTTGGTCGAAGTGCTCGCACAGTGGCTCCAGAAGTGCCCAGTGTTCAGCGAGGGCGCGCAAGACGCGCTTGGGTTCGATCATCGGAATGGCCGGCTGGTTGGCGATTAAAAGCCGCGATTGTACTGCATTGGGCGCAATGCGATTCACTCTCGGGACGGACTGTCGGCTTCTTTTCGGTAAAGTGCATCGATCAACAGCGGGCGATCTTGAGCGAAGGGCGGTAGAATCAGCGCACTTTAGTTATCCACAAGTGGCCGACCTTTGCTTATCGAGTCCCGTCGTCGCGCTTATTTGAACGCCATGCAGGTGGTCAACTGGCTGCCGCGCACCGAATTGCCCTTTGCTGCGCCGTCGCGGCCCGAGCTGCTGGAGATGCCCGAGCCGTTTGTCGTCGCGCCGGTCGTACCTGTTGCCGTGGCTGAAACGCCTGTGGCGGCGGTAGTCAAACCTGCCGAACGGGTGAAAATCGAAGTGCCACGGCCATCGTTGGCCAGCACTCGCACCGGAGCGAAAGCGGTCGAGGAAGCCGAAGAGGCGCCGATCGTCGCCAAAGCTGCGCCGATACCGCCGCCGCGTTTCGCCCTGCAATTGCTGCGCGCCGGGCGTTGCCTGCTGCTGGTGGAGTTACCCACAGGCGATACCTTCCAGACCCGTGATCCCGCTTATCTGTTGCTCAAGGACATGCTGCGCGCCGCCGGTCTGCCGGACAGCCCGCAAATCATCGGCGAGCCGGTGCGCTGGCCGCTGCTGGTGCGGGGCAACATGGATCAAGGGCCGGAAGCGGCTCGGGATTTCGTCCAGGGTTTTCTTTCTGCGAGGCTGGAAGACGCACCGTGCGTCTGCCTGTGGCTGATTGGCCTGCCGGCAGTGCGCTTTGCCGGGGAGGCGGATGCCGAATCCTACAACCGTGAACTGCAGGTCGAAGGGCTGGGTTCGGTATGGGCCTTGCCGGGCCTGGAATTATTAATGGAAGAGCCACAGCGTAAGGCTGATGTCTGGCAAGCCATGCGTCGGCTGATGGCGCGCTGGAAAGAATCGAATGAGTGACGCTGTATCGTTCCGCCCGATGACCGAGGCGGACCTGGAAACGGTTCTGAAGATTGAATACGCGGCCTATAGCCATCCCTGGACTCGCGGGATTTTTCTCGATGGGCTGGGCAAGTACCAGATCTGGCTGATGTTTGAAGGGCAGCAGCAGGTCGGCCACGGTGTGGTGCAGATCATCCTCGATGAGGCGCATTTGCTGAACATCACCGTCAAACCGGAAAACCAGGGCCGTGGTCTGGGTTTGACGCTGCTGGAGCATTTGATGTCGATTGCCTACAAGGCTGACGCCCGGGAATGTTTCCTCGAAGTGCGCGACAGCAATACTGCGGCGTTCAAGTTGTATGAGCGCTATGGCTTTAACGAGATCGGTCGGCGTCGGGATTACTACCCGGCGGTCGGTGGGCGTGAAGATGCGGTAGTCATGGCCTGCACTTTGGTCGATTGAGAATTGTAGGAGCTGCCGAAGGCTGCGATCTTTTGACTTTGAGCGTCGCGCCACGCAAAGAACAAAAGATCGCAGCCTTCGGCAGCTCCTACATTAGAGTCACCTCGGGTTCGGTCAGGTCAACGCTTCCTGTCCATCGGATCACGCCGCGCCAACTCCGCCTCATCCAGACCATTGCCACCGCCAATGTCATCTTCATCGGCAATGCTCAAGTCCCAATCGGCCGGGTTGTCGGCGCCGAACTCCTGGGCATCCCGGGCGCCATCTTCACGGATCAAGGTTTCAGGACTCATGTCGTCGTCGGTGGGTTCGTGGTCATCGGTCGAGGCGCCGGTCATGCCGGCTTCGCGAACACGGTGGCGAGGCATCAGTTGCTCGCGCTCCTTGTCCGGCAGTTCGTCACCGATTTTGGCGCTGGGTTCTTCTTCATCGAAATCCAGCTCATGCATCGAGCCCATGCGATCTTCGTTGTCATCGACGGGTTCCGGTTGCACCGCATCGTAGGGACGTCGTGAATCATTCATGGCAATTCCTCATACTGTGGGCCTTACTACGGTGGACCCATGGGACTACCGAGAATTCCACCGGCATGGAGCGCCATGAACCAGGCATCAGGAGAGCAACTGCATTTCGCGCGTGACCCCGACGGGCGGTCGTCTGTCAAAGTTGCGCATCATTCTTGAGGCTTCAAAGCATGAACGAATTACAAGATCTGATTGATAACAACGAGCGTTGGGCCGCTGCGATCAAGGAGGAAGATCCTGATTTCTTCGCCAAACTGGCTCGCCAACAGACGCCGGAGTTCCTGTGGATCGGCTGTTCCGATGCGCGGGTGCCGGCCAACGAGATCGTCGGCATGTTGCCGGGCGATCTGTTCGTCCACCGTAACGTGGCCAACGTGGTGCTGCACACCGACCTCAACTGCCTGTCGGTGATTCAGTACGCCGTTGACGTACTCAAGGTCAAACACATCCTGGTCACCGGCCACTATGGCTGCGGTGGCGTGCGCGCCTCGATGCAGGATCGCCAGTTCGGCCTGATCGACGGCTGGCTGCGTTCGATTCGCGATCTTTATTATGAAAAGCGCGAAGAGCTGGCCAAATTGCCGACCGAAGAAGAACAGGTCGACCGCCTCTGCGAGCTCAACGTGATCCAGCAAGTGGCCAACGTCGGCCACACCAGCATTGTGCAAAACGCCTGGCATCGTGGGCAGAGCCTGTCGATCCATGGCTGCATCTACGGGATCAAGGACGGTCGCTGGAAAAGCCTGAATGCCACAATCAGTGGTTTCGAACAGTTGCCGCCGCAGTACCGCCTGCGTCCGTTCGAGCCGCTGTAAAACCCTTCAGCTGAAGAGTTGCCGACGCCACTGTTGCAAAAACAGCTGGCCGTCGGCGTTCGGCGCTTCATCGTAGCCGGTGATCCAGCCCCGACAGTTGTAGCAACCGCAGCGACAGGCAAACTGGCGTAGCAGTTTGTCCTCGGTGGCGGCGTAGTCCATCGTCAGCCAGTCGCCTTTGTGGATGTCCTTCAACGCCCATAACCACAGCTCACTCATGTCCAGGTAGACATTCGGGTCGCAAGAGTGTCGCAGCAACCCGCAGAAACGCGGGTCGTAGACATGCACACCGGGCGCCAGTTGCCGGGTGTGCCGGCTGCGATAGGGCAGCAAATGTCCCGATACACGGCAGATTCGACTGATGCGAGGGAATTCGCGCAGCGCCACGGCGGCCACCGGCTTGCCTGCGTTCTTCAGGATCTCGAAGTCGGTAAGGGAAGGAAATCCGAGTCGAATGGGCAGCTCGGCAAAGGGATAAACGCCCGCGGGTGGTGGCGCGAGGGGCTTATGCAGTGCATTGGCTTTCATAACGATCCTTGTTTGCTCGGTGCTTCCGTCCGCCGACGATCCTGTCAGCGCTGCAGCACATGGGGGTCAGTCCAAGCCTCTCGCAGATACAACGGGCGGTCTACTGTCATAACTGACAGCGTGACCGCCGTTCATCGTTTTACAGCGCCGGAGCGGGTTTTGCAGCGGCGGGTGCTGGCGCCTTGAGCTGTTTGAGTTGGGTCTGGATCACAGCTGTCGAGCATTTGCCCGCGGCCTGTTGGGGCGTCAGGTTACGGATCGAGGTATAGAACAGCTCGCAGGTTTTGTCTTTCTGCGCGACTTGCCAGGTTTGCGTGCAGGTTTTCAGCTCGACATCAGGATTGGTATCCGTTTCGCGGCCCATAGCGGCCTGCCAGCACGATGCACTCAAATCCTGGCCCATGACTTTCAGGCCCGCGGCATCGGCCTTGGCTTGGGCATCATTGCCGGTATAGTTCGTCGGGTCCGCGGCATACCAGATGTAACTCGGGTGGTTGGCGCCCAGCACGGGGACTTTCACCCCTTCGTTCGGGCTGATGTAGACCAGGCTCAATACGTTCACTGTCGGCCCGTATTGTTCTTTGACCCAGTTACGTACCGGGGTGCCGAAAGCGACCATCGGCAGGGCTTCGCCGCTGGCGCTCAGGCTGACCTGCTTGACCATCGTGGTCTGGTAGTCCTTGAAGTAGCCATAGACGCCTTCGAGGTCCTTGCCGGCGTTGGACGGCGCGGCAATCGGGGCGATATCGATGATCGTCTGGTAGCCCGGCGTCTGTTCGGCAGCGACGCCGTTGACCGTCAGCAGCGTAGCCCAGCGATCCGTAGTGGCAGACTTCAGGTAATCCTGGGCCTGGGTCAACGAATAGTCGGGCGGGAAGTGCAGCAGCTCGACGCTTCTGCGGTTTTCCAGCGCCATGCCCAGCGGCAGAAACAGATACCAGCTGTAGGCCCACTTGCCATCGGCATTCAGTTTGCTCGCGCCGTTGTAGGCCAGGTCACCGGCGTCGAGCAATGCGGCCAAGGGCTTTTCATAGGTCTTGGGAACGCCAGTGATTTCGGCAAATAGTTGGTTGTTATCGGTTTTGACCAGAACCTTCGCGTCGCTGTAGCCATCGCGCTGTACGCTTTGGGTCAGGTAATGCTCGACGGTTTGCTCCAGCGTCCAGTTGCGAAAGCAGATCACGTTGCAGTTGTTGGGATAGGCGAAGAGACGGGTAACACGTTCGGTATTGCCCAGCTTCAGGTTGATGTCGGCGTGGGCTGTGGCACTCAGGGTGAGGGCCGCGAGGGTGAGTCCTGCGAGTTTTAGCATGCTCAGATCCTTTTCAGCGTGTATGTCGCCCCATACTGAAACAGACCGGACAGAACAAAAAGAGGGGGCCGAAAGAAATATCGGCCCCCTTTTGTTTTTACGGCATCACCGGCGGCGTATACGCCAGCGTCGTCCCCAGCGCCCACAGCAACACCAGCACCAGCGGCGTGTGCACCAGCAATTGCACGAACGAGAAGCCGATCAAGTCCCGCGCCTTCAACCCCAGCACGCCCAGCAGCGGCAGCATGTAGAACGGGTTGATGAGGTTGGGCAGGGCTTCGGCGGCGTTGTAGATCTGCACGGCCCAGCCCAGGTGGTAATTCAGGTCGTTGGCCACTTGCATTACGTACGGCGCTTCGATGATCCACTTGCCGCCGCCGGACGGAATGAAGAACCCGAGAATCGCCGAGTACACACCCATCAGCAGTGCATAGGTGTCATGGGACGCGATGCTGATGAAGAAGGTCGAGATGTGGTGAGCCAGGGTCTGCGCGTCGGCGCCTTTGACGGTGGTCATCAACGCAGCGATCGAACCGTACAGCGGGAACTGGATCAGCACGCCGGTGGTGGTCGGCACCGCACGGGACACGGCATCGAGGAAGCTGCGCGGGCGCCAGTGCAGCAGGGCGCCGAGCATGATGAACAGGAAGTTGTAGGTGTTCAGGCCGGAAATCGCACTGATCGCCGGTTTCGTCGAGAACTCATGGAACAGCCATCCAGCCGCCAGCAGCACCAGCAGGATCGTCAGCAGCGGGCTGTGTTCCAGCCATTCACCGGGACGGGTGCGTGGTTGCAGCGGTGGCAGGTTGAAGGCCGGATCGACGCCGCAAGCCTTGGCATCACGCGCCGAGTTCGGGCCTGGTGCGGTGGCGTAGGCAATGATCAGCGAAATGATGATCAGCGCCAGCAGCATCACGCCGGACTGCCAGAGAAAGATCGTCTGAATGAATGGAATCACACCGGTGATCGACAGAATCGACGGCGGCAGGCTCGCCGGGTTGGCCTGCAACTGGGCAGCGGACGACGATAGGCCCAAGGCCCATACGGCGCCAAGTCCGAGGTACGCCGCAGCACCAGCGGCGCGGTAATCCATTTTCAGATCGGTCCGACGGGCGAGAGCGCGCACCAGCAATCCGCCGAAAACCAGCGACAAACCCCAGTTCAGCAGCGACGCGACCATGGAAATCAGCGCAACCCAGGCCACAGCCGAGCGGCCGTTTTTCGGGATCTTCGCCAGACGGTCGATCAGCTTCACCGCTGGCGGCGAACTGGCCACTACATAGCCGCCGATCACCACGAACGCCATCTGCATGGTGAAAGGGATCAGGCTCCAGAAACCGTCACCGAAGGCCATGGCGGCGTCGGTGGGTTTGGCGCCCATGGCCATGGTCGCCACGGCCACGATAATTACAGCGAGGGCGGCAAACACCCAGGAGTCGGGAAACCAGCGTTCGGCAAAGCTTGAGCAGCGCAGGGCAAAGCGGGCGGAGCGGCTATCTTCGATATCAGCGGCCACGGGAGTACCTCGATTTTTTATGTTTGTTGTGGTCTTCGGGGCAGCAGAGGCCCGTCTGGACAGACGCCAACATTAATTCAACCGCAGGTTTTTTGCGGGGCTGTTTTGTGGCTATGGGACTTTGGTCTAACGGGTTGTCCGCCGGCGCGTTTGCGTAGACCATGGGCGCCTTGGTTTTTGCCTGTGCCAGAGTTCTTTTCATGACTGCCAATACCGATTCGCGCCCGACGCCATTCAGCCGCTCGGACTACAAGACCCTGGGGCTCGCCGCCCTCGGCGGAGCGCTGGAAATCTACGATTTCATCATCTTCGTGTTTTTCGCGCTGACCTTGAGCCAACTGTTCTTCCCGCCGGAAATGCCCGAGTGGCTGCGCTTGCTGCAAAGCTTCGGCATCTTCGTTACCGGTTACCTGGCGCGGCCGTTGGGCGGCATCCTGATGGCGCATTTCGCCGACCGTTTGGGGCGTAAACGGGTGTTCAGCCTGAGCATTTTGATGATGGCGCTGCCGTGTCTGCTGATCGGACTGATGCCGACTTACGCGCAGATCGGCTATTTCGCACCGCTATTGCTGTTGCTTCTGCGAGTCCTGCAAGGGGCGGCGGTGGGCGGTGAAGTGCCGAGTGCCTGGGTATTCGTGGCCGAGCACGCGCCGGTTGGCCATCGCGGCTATGCCCTGGGCTTTTTGCAGGCGGGACTGACCTTCGGCTACCTGTTGGGCGCCTTGACGGCGACGTTCCTGGCCCAGGCATTTACCCCGACGGAAATCCTCGATTACGCCTGGCGTTATCCGTTCTTGTTGGGCGGGGTATTCGGTGTGATTGGCGTCTGGCTGCGTCGCTGGCTCAGCGAAACCCCGGTGTTCATGGCCATGCAGGCCCAGCGCGAGGACGCCGTCGAACTGCCGCTGCGCGCAGTCCTGCGTGAACATCGACTGGCGATGCTGCCAGCGATGATCCTCACCTGCGTGCTGACCTCGGCAGTGGTGGTGTTCGTGGTCATCACCCCGACCATGATGCAGAAAACCTTCGGCATGACCGCCAGCCACACCTTCGCCCTCAGCGCGTTGGGCATCGTTTTCCTGAACATCGGCTGCGTGCTGGCCGGGTTGCTGGTCGACCGCATCGGCGCCTGGCGCACCGTCATGCTCTATAGCCTGCTGCTGCCGCTGGGCATTGGCGTGCTCTACGCCTGTCTCATCAGCGGCGGTAACTGGATCGGTCTGGCCTACGCGGTGGCCGGGCTTGCTTGCGGGGTTGTCGGCGCGGTGCCGTCGGTGATGGTCAGCCTGTTTCCGGCGCGGATTCGCGTTTCCGGCATTTCCTTTACCTACAACATTGCCTACGCCGCGTGGGCGAGTATCACACCGCTGTTGTTGATTGGTCTGATGCCGTGGAGCCCTTGGATCTGCGTGATTTTCTGTGCGGTGATGGGCGCGGTGGGTGTGATCAGCGCAGCTTACTTCGGCGCGCGGATGCCGCGAATGGCCAGTTGTTCGGCTGCTGGCGCCCTGTAATAGCAAGGGGCGCTTGGCACGGTGTAACTATTTTTGTAGGACAAAGCTGAAACGCTCTTCAGAAAAGACCCACAAGGCCGATGGCTAGGCTGCATATCGCTTTCTATCCCAGTCCATCGGTGCGTCCCCATGTTCAATAAACGCTTGAAGCAAGAGCTGTCGGCTCTTCGCGAAGAACTCTCCAGCCTTCAGCAAGTGAAGGAAAGTCTGGAAAGCGAGATGCTGGTGCTGACCCTTGATGCGGATGGACGGGTTCAATCGGTCAACCAGAACTTCCTCGGCGAGATGCACTACAAGAGCAATGAGCTGATCGGCCGACACATCAACGATATCGTCCCCGATCATGTGAAAAACGACGAATTCCAGCGACGTTTCAATACCGCGCTGACCCGCGGCGAACACTTCGCCGGCACCGTGCGTTTGCTGCGCGGCACCGGTCAGGAAGCGTGGTTGCGCTCGATCGTTCAGCCCGTGCGTGGGACAGATGGACGAATCAGGCACTTCTCGATTTTCTCCAGCGACCTGACCCGCACCATCGAAGCCTCCCGCGAACATGAAAACCTGATCGGCGCATTGGTGCGTTCGACGGCGGTGATCGAGTTCGACCTCAATGGCAACGTGCTGGCAGCCAATGATCGTTTTCTTTCCGGTATGGGTTACAGCCTGGCGCAAATCAAAGGCAAGCATCACCGCACTTTTTGCCTGCCGGAGGAGTACAACAGCGCCGAATACCAGAACTTCTGGCGCCGTCTGAATGCAGGCGAGTACGTGGCCGAGCGTTTCAAGCGCATCGACAGCCATGGTCGTACGGTTTGGCTGGAGGCGTCCTACAACCCGGTGGTCGATGCCAACAACAAACTCTACAAAGTGGTGAAGTTCGCCACGGTGATTACCGATCAGGTCAATCAGGAACAAGCCGTTGCCGAAGCAGCCAACATCGCTTACAGCACGTCGCAGCAAACCGACCAAAGTGCCCAGCGTGGCAATGCCGTGGTGACTCAGGCCGTGGACGTGATGCGCGACCTCGCCAAGCACATGCAAACCGCTGGCGACGGTATCGAAGCGCTGAACGAGCAGTCGCTGGTGATCGGCACCATCGTCAAGACCATCAGCGGCATTGCCGAACAAACCAACCTGCTGGCGCTCAACGCTGCCATCGAAGCGGCTCGCGCCGGCGAGCAGGGCCGTGGTTTTGCGGTGGTGGCGGATGAGGTTCGACAACTGGCCTCGCGCACTAGCCAGGCCACCGATGAGATCGTACTGGTAGTGCGTCAAAACCAGGACATGGCCCGCAACGCCGTGGCCCTGATGACCGACGGCAAGCTTCAGGCGGAACAGGGTCTGGCGCTGGCAGCGGAAGCAGGTACGGTGATCGTCGAGATCCAGGACGGTGCGCAGAAAGTGGTGAATGCGGTGGGGCAGTTTGCCAATCAGCTGTCGAATTGATTGACGCTGCGTGACCCGAAAAGATCGCAGCCTGCGGTGTAGTGGTTCAGTTTTTTTGAACCACTCTGTAGGAGCATTAGGCCGCTTGCTGCTCAAACAGCGCAGGCGGCAGGTGGTTCGAAGCGGAATGGCAACGGCGATGGTTGTAATGTGAGATGAAG
>NZ_JBLNNF010000039.1:0-15450 GCF_047784845.1 Pseudomonas sp. NFX98
CTTTTGATCTTGATCTTCTGAAAACAAGATCAAAAGATCGCAGCCTGCGGCAGCTCCTACAGGGAGCGGTGTTTTACTTCGGAATTTCGGCCTTCATGCCTTCCACGTAATAATTCATCGACGCCAGTTCCGCCGTGGTCGCGCTCACCCCCGCCGGGATTTTTTCGACGCCGGCCTGGTCCTTGATCGGTCCGGTGAACGGTTGCAGTGCACCGCTCTTGATGTCGGTGATGATCTGTTCGGCTTCAGTTTTTACGGTGGCAGGTACCAGGTCGCTGATCGGCAGTTCCACCGTGCCTTCTTTCAAACCGCCCCAGTAATCCTGGGATTTCCAGGCGTGGTCGATCACGCTCTGGGTTGCCTGAATGTAGTGCGGCGCCCAGTCGTTGACGATGGAGGTCAGCACCGCTTTCGGCCCGAAGTGCGCCATGTCCGAAGCGTAGCCCACGGCATACACACCGCGACGTTCGGCTGCCTGGATCGGTGCGGGGCTGTCGGTGTGCTGGAACACCACGTCCACGCCCTGGTCGATCAGCGCGTTGGCGGCATCGGCTTCCTTGCCCGGATCGAACCACGAGTTGACCCACACCACTTTGATCTCGGTGCCGGGGTTGTACTTGTTCAGGGCCAGTTGAATGGCGTTGATGTCGCGGATTACTTCAGGGATCGGAAACGAGGCGACGTAGCCGATCTTCTTGGTCTTGGTCATCTTCGCCGCGAGGAAACCGCCGACGTAGCGACCTTCATAGGTGCGCGCGAGGTAGGTGCCGAGGTTCTTGTCCTGCTTGTAGCCGGTGGCGTGTTCGAAGGTCACCTTGGGAAACTGTTTGGCGACTTTCAGCGTAGGGTTCATGTAGCCGAAAGACGTGGTGAAAATCAGGTCGTACTTGTCCTTGGCCATGTTGCGGATCACCCGCTCGGCGTCGGCGCCTTCAGCGACGTTTTCCACGTAGTTGGTGGTGATCTGCGAGCCGAGTTTTTCCGCGAGAGCCTTGCGCCCCTGTTCATGCTGATACGTCCAGCCGTGGTCACCGATCGGGCCGATATAGACGAAGCCGACTTTCAGCGGGTCGGCGGCACTGGCAGTCAGGCTGATCCCCAGGCCGATGGCGGCGCACAGCAGTTTGTGCAGCGGACGTATTTGCATGAATTCGAACCCCGTTTTGTTGTGTGTGGACAGGGTCAATGCAAATTGCTGACCAACAAGACAACAAAGTCGTGAAACCGCGTTACGGCCATCGCGAGCAAGCTTTGCTCCTACAGGACTGCATCGCTTTTGTAGGAGCGAGCTTGCTCGCGATGGGGCCCTTGAGGCCGATAAAAGTGCATGACCTGGCGGGGCTGCCATCCACTGGTGCGCTAAGGTTTAACGAAACGTTAGCGCCGCTCCGCAGTCAGTCGCTTATCCGCTTCTCCACGGCAAAGGTCCGACATGCTCACTGTCCTCAAGCAAGAAACCTTTCTGCTGCTGGCCCTGATCGCCGCTTTGGTTGCCTTCCCGCTGGAGCACTGGTTGCTGCACAGCGGTCAGGCCATCGCGCTGAGCGCCGGTTTGGTGCTGATCGCCTTCATCGTCGCCGCCTCCATGCGCGTTGCCCGTCAGGCCGAGCTGCTGGCGGAAAAAGTTGGCGACCCTTACGGCACGATGATCCTGACCCTCGCCGCCGTGCTGGTAGAAGTGGTGATCCTGGCGATCATGATGAGCAACGAAGCCTCGGCGACATTGGTGCGCGACACGATCTACTCGGCAGTCATGCTCGACATCAACGGCATCCTCGGTCTGGCGGCATTGATGGGCGGGCTCAAGCATGGCGAACAGTCCTACAACGATGACTCGGCGCGCAGCTACAGCGTGATGATTCTCACGGCCATGGGCGTTTCGATGGTGGTACCCGAGTTCATCCCGGAAGCCAACTGGAAGCTTTATTCGGCGTTCACCATCGGCGCGATGGTGGTGCTTTACGCGTTGTTCCTGCGAATGCAGGTCGGGCCGCACAGCTATTTTTTCAGCTACAGCTACCCGGACAAACGCCGCAAGAAAGAACCGTTGGAAGATGAGCCAGCACCGGTAAACCTGACGTTGTCCATCGGCATTCTGGTATTCGGCGTGGTGGTGATCGGCGCATTGGCCGAGGTGATGTCCAAGACGCTTGATCTGGGCCTGGAAGGGACGGGCGCACCGCCGGTGATCACGGCGATTCTGGTGGCGGCGATTTCTGCGGCGCCGGAGATTCTGACTGCGCTGCGGGCCGCACTGGCCAACCGCATGCAGTCAGTGGTGAACATCGCATTGGGCGCGTCGCTGTCGACGGTGATCCTGACGGTGCCGGTGATGGAAGCGATGGCGCTCTACACCGGCCAGCCATTCCAGATGGCCATGACCCCGGTACAGACTGTGATGATCTTCATCACCCTGATCGTCAGCGCGATCAACCTCAACGATGGCGAAACCAACGCCATCGAAGGCATGACTCACTTTGTGCTGTTTGCGACGTTCATCATGTTGTCTTTACTAGGCCTCTGAAACAGCCAATGCCCCCTGTGGGAGCGGGCTTGCCCGCGATGAGGCCATCACCTTCAACATTTCTGTCGGCTGACAGTCCGCTATCGCGGGCAAGCCCGCTCCCATAGGGAAGGTGATCGATCAGACGCCGGCGATCAACTGCCGAGCAGCCTGGCTGTGATCAGCGATCAACCCTTTCAGGTCCAGCCCTTCAACCTGCCCATCAATCACCCGCCACTTGCCGCCGACCATCACCCGATCCGCGCGATCCGCACCGCACAACAGCAGCGCAGAAACCGGATCGTGACTGCCGGAGAACCGCAGCTCATCCAGCTTGAACAGCGCCAGGTCAGCCTGTTTGCCCGGCGCAATTTCACCGATGTCGCTGCGACCCAACAACTGCGCCGAACCCTTTGTGGCCCAGCCCAGCACGCGTTCCGGCGTAATCTTCTCGGCGCCATAGCGCAGGCGCTGGATATATAGCGCCTGACGCGTTTCGAGAATCATGTTCGAGGCGTCGTTGGAGGCCGAACCGTCCACACCAAGGCCCAGTGGCGCACCGGCGTCGGTCAGTTCAATGCTCGGACAGATGCCGGAAGCCAGGCGCATGTTCGAGCTCGGGCAATGGCAGATACCGGTGCCGGCCGCGCCGAGGCGGGCGATTTCGTCCGGGTTGAAGTGAATGCCGTGGGCCAGCCAGGTACGCGGGCCGAGCCAGCCGACGCTGTCCAGATAATCCACGGTGCGCAGGCCGAAGCGTTGCAGGCAGAAGTCTTCTTCGTCGAGGGTTTCCGCCAGGTGCGTGTGCAGGCGCACGTCGAGTTTGTTCGCCAGTTCAGCGCTGGCGGACATGATTTCCGGCGTCACCGAGAACGGCGAGCAAGGCGCCAACGCGATCTGGATCTGCGCACCATCGCCGCGTTCGTGGTACTCGGCGATCAGGCGCTGGCTGTCGTCGAGAATCACCTGGCCTTCCTGCACGGTTTGCTGCGGCGGCAAGCCACCGTCCTTTTCGCCGAGGCTCATGGAACCGCGGGTCAGCATGGCGCGCATGCCCAGTTCACGAACGCTCTCGACTTGCACGTCGATCGCGTTTTCCAGGCCTTCCGGAAACAGGTAATGGTGATCGGCCGCCGTAGTGCAACCGGACAACAGCAACTCGGCCAACGCGACTTTGGTGGCAAGGGCGAGTTTTTCCGGAGTCAGGCGCGCCCACACCGGGTACAGGGTTTTCAGCCACGGGAACAACGGCTGGTTGACCACCGGCGCCCAGGCGCGGGTCAGGGTTTGATAGAAGTGGTGATGGGTGTTGATCAGGCCCGGCAGGATCACATGCTCGCGGGCATCGAACACTTCATGGCACGGCAGGGTAGGTTGTTGCCCAGCGCCGAGCACTTCGACGATCACACCGTCTTGCAGCACAAGGCCGCCACGGGCATCGAGACCGTTGGCCGTGAAAATGGCGAGGGGATTTTTTAACCAGGTACGGATGGCAGGCATGTTGGCCGGCTCCTCTGAAAGTTGGGTTCAGGGTTGCCAGCTCAGTGTTGCCCTGTCTGCTGATCCAGGGTCGCCGGGGAGGCGAGGTGCGAAGTGTCGAACAAAACGCTGTCAGGGGCAAGCCCGGCCCGACAGGACAACTCATAACCTTGTAGGAGCCGCCGAAGGCTGCGATCTTTTGATCCTGCCTTTAAACATCAAAAGATCGCAGCCTTCGGCAGCTCCTACAAGTTGGTGGTGGTGTTACCAGGGAATGGTTTCACCCCGGTAATTGACGAAGTGATGCCCGCCCTTGCCGACATAGGCATTCACCTGATCAACCAAGCCACGCGTGCTGGTCTGCACATCAATGTCCGCACCTTCACCGCCCATGTCGGTCTTCACCCAACCCGGATGTAGCGACAATACGGTGAGTTTTGTATCGCCCAACTGGCTGACGAAACTGTTGGTCATTGAGTTCAGCGCAGCCTTGCTGGCCTTGTACAGCGCCAGTTCCGGCGCGTCAGGCATGGTCACACTGCCCAGCACCGAACTCATGAACGCCAGCACGCCGGTGTCCGGGCGGATCTGCCCGACAAAGCGCTGCGCCAGGTTGATCGGCGCCACGGCGTTGGTGAAAAACAACTGACCGACGTCGGCCAGCGTTGCACCGCCGTTCGGCGTCTGGACTTCCGGTCCCTTGACGCCGGCATTGACGAACAGCAGGTCGAACACTTCGCCTTTGAGTTGCTGGTTCAGTGCGATCACCGCTTGCTGATCGTCCATGTCGAGCTTCTCGATGCGCACGTTGCCCAAAGCCTGCAAGGCTTCGGCATTCTGTGGGTTGCGCACGGTGGCGGTGACTTGCCAGCCATCGGCCAGCAGGGTCTTCACCAGACCGAGGCCCAAGCCCCGGGAGGCGCCGATGATGAGTGCGGTTTTTGCCGTAGACATGAGTGGCTTCCTTGAAAAATCAAAGTCGTGGATTCAATGGACACTGTTGCCCGAGCCGTTGTTGCAACTCTGCGCGCAGTGCGCCGAGTTCGGCCATGCGGGCTTCGATCAGTTTGAGTTTGTCTTGCAGCAGTTGCGTGACGGCCGTGTCGGGATCGGGCGACTGCCAGATCGTTGCGACGCTGTTGCCGATCTCGCCGGGGGTAAAGCCCAGCCGTTGAGCCGTCTTGATGTATTGCACCAATTGCACCATGTCTGGCGGATAGTCGCGATAACCATTGGCGCTGCGTTGCGCGGCGATCAGTCCTCGCTGCTCGTAGAAACGCAGCGTGTCGCGGCTGACGGCGCTGGCCTGAGCTAATTCACCGATGCGCATCATCACATCTCATGGTTCGCTGCTGGTGGTTTTCTTGTTATTTGAATTGGCGTGGGGCGTGGTTCAGGTGTTGCCTGTTCGGACGCCATCGTCGGAACGCCGCCCGGAGCAAGCTCACTCCCACATTCGACCGAGTTCACACCGATCCATTGTAGGAGTGAGCCTGCTCGCGATGAGGCCACATCAGGGAACCTCTAATGCCCGGCCTGCCACGGCTGCCCCAGCGACACCGGCGCATACAATCTCGTGCGCACCGCATCCCGCGACAACAGCACCAACACCACAATGGTCGCGACATACGGCAGCATCGCCAGCAGGCTCGACGGAATCGCCAGCCCCAATCCCTGCGCCACCAGGTGCAGGATGCTGGCGAGGCCGAACAGGTACGCGCCCAGCAGCAGGCGCCACACCCGCCAACTGGCGAACACCACCAGCGCCAAGGCAATCCAGCCACGGCCGGCGCTCATGTTTTCCGCCCACATCGGCGTGTACGCCAGCGACAGGTACGCCCCGGCCAACCCGGCCATCGCGCCGCCGAACAACACCGCCAGCGTCCGTACGCGCAACACCGGCAAGCCCATGGCGCTGGCAGCATCCGGGTTTTCTCCCACTGCCTGAATGATCAATCCGATGCGGCTTTTAAGAATCACCCAGGCCACCAGTGCAAACAGTGCGAACGACAAATACACCAGCAGATCCTGGGCAAACAGCATCCGCCCGATCAGCGGAATCTCACTCAAATACGGGATCGCCAGCGGTTCGAAACCCGCCAGCGGCTTGCCGACCCACGCCGCGCCGACAAAGGTCGACAGGCCCACGCCGAAAATCGTCAACGCCAACCCGGTGGCCACTTGATTGGCGTTGAACACCAGCGCCACCAACGCGAACAGCGAGGACAACAGCATCCCGGCGAGCATCGCCAGCAACACGCCGAGCCACAGGTTGCCGCTGTTGAAGGCGACGATGAAACCGATCACCGCACCAAACAGCATCATCCCCTCCTGACCGAGGTTGAGCACTCCGCTTTTCTCGCAAATCAGTTCGCCCAGCGCCACCAGCAACAACGGCGTGCCGCAGCGGACCATGGCGTAGAAAATATTGCTCAGCAGATCGATATCCATCACAGCGCTCCTGCGGGTACGGCGGTGGTTGCGCGGCGGGTCCAGCGCAGGTTCAAACGCGGTCGATAGAGAATCAGCACATCACTGGCCAACAGGAAAAACAGCATCATCCCCTGGAACAATTGGGTGATCGCTTGCGGCAGGTTCAGGCTCATTTGCGCGCTCTCGCCACCGATGTACAACAGCGCCATCAACAGGCTGGAAAACAGGATGCCGATCGGATTCAGCCGCCCCAGAAACGCCACGGTGATCGCCGCATAGCCGTAACCCGGCGAGACCTGGGGCACCAATTGGCCGATCGGTCCGGTGACTTCACACACGCCGGCCAGTCCCGCCAAACCGCCGCTGATCAATAGCGCGAGCCAGATCAGGCGCTTCTCGCGAAAGCCAACGAAACCGGCGGCACGTTTATCCAGCCCGAGCACTTTGATCTGGAAACCGACAAAGCTTTTCTGCAACAACACCCACACCGCCACCAAGGCAAGAAGGGCGAAATACACACCCGCGTGAACCCGGCCATCCTCCATCAACAACGGCAAACGACTGGCATCGCCGAACATCGCCGATTGTGGAAAGTTGAAACCTTCCGGATCTTTCAGCGGACCGTGCACGCAGAACAGCAGCAGGTTCAGAGCGATGTAATTGAGCATGATGCTGGTGAGGATTTCGTTGGCGTTGAAGCGCGTGCGCAACCACGCGGTCAGCCCCGCCCACGCGGCGCCGGCCAGGGTGCCGGCAAACAGGATCAGCAGCAGTGCCCAACGGCTTTGCATGTCGATGATGTTCACCGCCAGCGCACTGCCGGCCAGCGCGCCGAGCAGCAGTTGGCCTTCGGCGCCGATGTTCCAGATCCGCGCCTGATAGGCCACGGCGAGGCCCAACGCACAGAGCAGAATCGGCAAGGCTTTGACCAACAGTTCGGATACGCCATAGAGGTCACTGACCGGCGCGATCAACAGCGTATGCAAGGTCAATAACGGGTCGTGTCCCAGGGCGATAAACAGCAACGAACCACAGCCCAGCGTGAGGACCGCGGCCAACAACGGCGAGCACCACAGCATCAGGCGCGATTGCTGGCCACGGGGTTCAAGAGAAAGCAGCATGTGACACTCCGTTAAAGCGATGCAGACGCAGGTGATTGAGGGGCATCGAAGCGGCCGGCCATCCAGCCACCGACATCGATCAGACGCGTATCGACCGTGGCCCTGAGCGGCGACAGTCGCCCGCCGCACAAGGCGCCGAGGCGGTCGCTGATCTGGAACAGTTCGTCGAGGTCTTCGGAGATCACCAGGATCGCCGCGCCGGCATCACGCAAGGCAATCAGCGCGCGGTGAATGGTCGCCGCCGCGCCGACGTCCACGCCCCAGGTCGGGTGCGCGGCCACCAGCAATTTTGGTTGCTGAAGGATTTCCCGGCCGAGAATGAATTTCTGCAAGTTACCGCCGGACAGGCTGCGAGCCGGCGTCTGGCTGTCCGGAGTCTTGACCCCGAAACGGCGAATGATCTCTTCGGCCAGTGCCTCGACTTTGCGGCGCTGCACCAAGCCATTGCTCACCAGTCCCTGTTGAAACGCGGTGAGCAGGGCGTTGTCCGCCAGGCTCAGCTCCGGCACAGCGCCGTGGCCCAATCGTTCGGCGGGGACGAATGCCAGTCCTTGTCGACGTCGGACATCGGGGCGCAAATGCGCGACCGGCTCACCGGCGAAACTGATCGTCGCGGCGTTGTCGCGGGCCAACCGCTGTTCGCCACTGAGCAAGTCCAGCAATTCATCCTGACCATTGCCGGCGACACCCGCGATGCCGACGATTTCACCGCTGCGCACTTCAAGGTCGACGTTTTTCAGCGAACAGCCGAAGGGGTCAGGGTTGCGCCAGGACAGTCCCTTTACCTGCAAGAAAGCCTCGGCACCCGTCACCTTCGGATAGTCAGTGATCAACTCCGCTGCCTCACCCACCATCAGCCGCGCCAGTTGTTGATCCGAACACTCGGCGGGAACGCAATGCCCGGCCACCCGACCGCCGCGCAGCACCGTTGCGCTCTGGCACAGGGCGCGGACTTCGCCGAGTTTGTGGCTGATGAACAAAATGCTGCAGCCTTCGGCGGCGAGTCGGCGCAGGGTGACGAACAGGTCATCGGCCTCTTGCGGCGTCAGCACGGAGGTCGGTTCATCGAGAATCAGCAGGCGGATGTCCTGCATCAGGCAGCGAATGATCTCGACCCGTTGCCGCTCGCCAATCGACAGGCTGTGGACAAGTCGCTCCGGCTCCAGCGCCATGCCATAACGTTGCGACACTTCACGAATCTTCGGCCCGAGCTGTTTCGGCGTACCGGCCTTGGCGCCCATGGCCAGGGCAATGTTCTGCGCCACGCTCAGGGTTTCGAACAACGAGAAATGCTGGAACACCATGCCGATCCCAAGGCCGCGAGCCTGGGCCGGGTTGCGCATGGTCACTCGCTGCCCTTGCCAGAGCAGTTCCCCGGCATCGGCCTGGACGACGCCGTAGATGATCTTCATCAGCGTACTTTTGCCGGCACCGTTTTCGCCGAGCAGGGCATGGATTTCACCGGGCGCAATGCTCAGGTCGATGGCATCGTTGGCCAGGCAGCCGGGATAGCGTTTGCTGATTCTGCGCAATTGCAGGCGCGGCGTTTGATCGGGGATCGGCACGGAGTTGGGCATGACAGGCTCAAGGCGATTGGACTTATGCCTGTGGATAAAGCAATTTCCTGGCCATTGAGTCAGGAAAGCTGAAAAGTCATGCGGTGCAAGGTGTTGAGTCCGGTGCCTGGGTCAGTTTTGTTTCATGAACAGCACCACTTGGGAGCAATGCCCATGGGCAGGGCTCCAATTTTGCTCCGCGTTTATTGATCAAAAAATGAGCAGTCAGGCGCGAGCTATGCCCGGCATGGTGCCGCGACAGGAATGAACGGGTTATCCACAGATTGCTCCACAGTATTTGTGCGCAAGCGCAAATGTCGGGCATAAGCGCAGGGCGGTTATCTTCTAAAGGTGATAAACCGCTCTAAGTATTTGTTTTTTCGTAGATTTGTAGTTTTCGAAGGCGATTTGGACGAAAAGTGAGCAAAGCCCGCAAAGCCGCATGACAGAAGGGTTACAGCGGTATGTGCTCAGGTTATCCACAGCCGGGTGCACAGCAGATGTGGGCAACTGTCGGGTGCACGAGGCATAAGCAGTGCCCCAAAAAATCGCAGCCTTCGGCAGCTCTTACAGAAGAGCGCTGCCCTGTGTGGAACTGCCGAAGGCTGCGATCTTTTGATCGTTCAGCGCTGCAACAAAATGCGCCCGCGACTCAAATCGGCGAGCTGCTTTTGCAGCGTTTCAATTTGCGCTTCACCCACAGCCAATTGCAGATCAACACCGTTGGCCGTGAAGTCCTCTTGCACAACCAGCCCACCAAGATCGGCGACCCGCAGCTTCACCAAGGCCAGCTCACTGAACGCGCAGGCACAACTCAGCGGTACCCGGCTGATCAACTCGAGCTTCGGCGCCGTTTGCAGGCATTTGTTGGCGCCACCGCCATAGGCTCGGGCGAGTCCGCCGGTGCCCAGTTGAATGCCGCCATACCAGCGGATCACCAGCACCGCGACCTGATCGCAATCCTGCGCCTCGATGGCCGCCAGAATTGGCCGCCCGGCGGTGCCGCCAGGCTCGCCGTCGTCGGTGCTGCGGTACTGATCACCGAGCTTCCACGCCCAGCAATTGTGCGTGGCATTCAGGTCGCTGTGCTGTTCGATAAACGCTTGCGCCTCGGCAGGGCTGCCGATGGGCGCAGCGAAGGTAATGAAACGGCTTTTGCGAATCTCTTCGCGGTATTCGCAAAAGCCGCTGAGGGTAAATGGCATAGGTGTCTTAAATGCTTGGCGTCAGGCCGCAGCCCTTGAGAATGATGCGGATCAGGTTGTTGCCGGCGTCTTCCATGTCCTGCTTGGTCAACTTGGTGCGGCCGCTGACGCGGCAGATCTGCGTGGCGAAATCGGCGTAGTGCTGGGTGCTGCCCCACAACAGGAAGATCAGGTTGACCGGGTCGACCGGATCCATTTTACCGGCGTCGATCCACGCCTGAAACACCGCCGCCCGGCCCTGGAACCAGGTGCGGTAGTCCTGGTTGAAATATTCGGTCAGGCATTCGCCACCGCTGATGACTTCCATGGCGAAGATTCGCGAGGCTTGCGGCTGACGCCGGGAAAACTCCATCTTCGCGCGGATGTAGCGGGTCAGCGCTTGCGCCGGATCGTCCTCGGCGGTCAATGTGTTGAAGGTGCTGTCCCACAACTCGATGATGTTGCTCAGCACCGCCACGTACAAACCCAGTTTATTGGTGAAGTAGTAATGCAGGTTCGCCTTCGGCAACCCGGCATTCAGGGCGATGGTATTCATGCTGGTGCCTTTGAACCCGTGACGGGCGAACTCGTCTTCGGCGGCTTTGATGATGGTCTCTTCGTTTTTCTGACGAATGCGGCTGGCGGGTTTGCCGCCGTGAGCTGGGACTTCAAAGGTCATAGGCACTTCCGATCGAGTGGGTGGGTGCAGGCCATTGCGTTGATAGCGCAACCACAGTCTTCAAACAAGTCCTTATGCGGCGCAATGATGATTAACGCGTTGCGGCGAGGCTTTCCAGAAAGCTTTCCAGCACCAGATGAGGACGGCGACCCTTGCGAGTGACCGAAGCGAGGCTCAAGTCATAGAAACGCGTTTTTGATTTCAACGCTCGCAACCGGCCTTGTTGCACCCAAAGGCTGGCGTAATGGTCCGGCAAGTAACCGATATAACGGCCGGTCAAAATCAGGAACGCCATGCCTTCACGGTCCGAGGCACTGGCGGTGCAATTGAGCGCCTGGTAATGAGCCTGGATTTCCGCGGGCAAACGGAAGGTCGGGGCAATGGCGTCCTGACTGTTGAGGCGCGCATCGTCCAGTTGTTTGTCATCGACATAAAACAGCGGGTGGCCGACTGCGCAGTACAGCAGCGAGCGTTCGCTATACAACGGTTGATATTCCAACCCCGACAACGCACTGGCTTGCGGTACTACGCCAACGTGCAAGCGACCGTCGAGCACGCCTTGCTCCACTTCATTGGGCGCGATCATGCGGATCTGGATCTGCACGTCGGGCCCGCGTTCCTTCAATTGCGCCAAGGCGTGGGTGATGCGCATGTGGGGCAGGGTGACGAGGTTGTCGGTCAGGCCAATCGTCAATTCGCCGCGCAAGTGCTGGTGCAGGCCGTTGACCTCGGTGCGAAAGCTTTCGAGTGCACTCAATAGCTGCAACGCCGACTGATACACCTCGCGGCCTTCTTCAGTCAGGGAAAATCCGGCACGACCGCGCTGGCACAGGCGTAAACCGAGACGCTGCTCCAAGTCGCTCATCTGCTGGCTGATGGCCGAGCGACCGATACCGAGCACGCTTTCGGCCGCGGAGAATCCACCGCATTCGACGACGCTGCGAAAGATTCGCAACAAACGAATATCGAAGTCGCTGACTTGCGCCAGGGGATCGGGGCGACGAACACTCATAGTTTAGCGGTGACCTGACTAAAGGTTAGAAAAGTTGGATTTCACCGACTTTATCCCCGTGGCAATTTAGCTGCAAGAACGCTTTTCAATTCCTACGCCGCTTATCGCCTTGCGAGGTTTCGCCCATGAACTTGCCTGAAAACGCCCCGTCTTCCCTGGCCAGCCAGCTCAAGCTCGACGCTCACTGGATGCCATACACCGCCAACCGTAACTTTCAGCGCGACCCACGCCTGATCGTTGGTGCAGAAGGCAGTTGGCTGATCGACGACAAGGGCCGCAAGGTTTATGACTCGCTGTCCGGTCTGTGGACCTGCGGCGCCGGGCACACCCGCAAGGAAATTCAGGAAGCGGTGGCCAAGCAATTGGGTACTCTCGACTACTCGCCAGGCTTCCAGTACGGCCATCCGCTGTCGTTCCAATTGGCCGAGAAAATCACCGACCTGACGCCGGGCAACCTGAACCATGTGTTCTTCACCGACTCGGGCTCCGAGTGTGCCGACACCGCCGTGAAGATGGTTCGTGCTTACTGGCGCCTGAAAGGCCAGTCGACCAAGACCAAGATGATCGGCCGTGCCCGTGGTTATCACGGTGTGAATATCGCCGGCACCAGCCTCGGTGGCGTAAACGGCAACCGCAAACTGTTCGGTCAGGCGATGATGGACGTCGACCACCTGCCGCACACACTGCTGGCAAGCAACGCTTATTCCCGTGGCATGCCGGAGCAGGGCGGTATCGCTCTGGCTGACGAACTGCTGAAGCTGATCGAATTGCACGATGCGTCGAACATCGCTGCCGTGTTCGTCGAGCCTCTGGCCGGTTCCGCTGGCGTGCTGGTTCCGCCTCAGGGTTACCTCAAGCGTCTGCGTGAAATCTGCGATCAGCACAACATCCTGCTGGTGTTCGACGAAGTGATCACCGGTTTCGGCCGTACCGGCACCATGTTCGGCGCCACCACTTTCGGCGTGACCCCGGACCTGATGTGCATCGCCAAGCAAGTCACCAACGGCGCGATCCCGATGGGCGCGGTGATTGCCAGCTCCGAGATCTACCAGACCTTCATGAACCAGGCGACGCCTGAGTACGCGGTGGAATTCCCGCACGGCTACACCTATTCCGCCCACCCGGTGGCTTGCGCCGCGGGTCTGGCAGCACTCGACCTGCTGCAAAAGGAAAACCTGGTGCAGAGCGTGACCGATGTCGCCCCACATTTCGAAAATGCACTGCATGGCCTGAAGGGCACCAAGAACATCATCGACATCCGTAACTTCGGCCTGGCCGGTGCGATCCAGATTGCACCGCGTGACGGCGACGCCATCGTGCGTCCGTTCGAAGCCGGCATGGCGCTGTGGAAAGCCGGTTTCTACGTACGCTTCGGCGGCGATACCCTGCAGTTTGGCCCAACCTTCAACAGCAAGCCGCAAGACCTGGATCGTCTGTTCGACGCGGTCGGCGAAGTGCTGAGCAAGATCGACTGATTTCTCCTTCTATATATATAAACAACGGGCGCTCGGAAACGGGCGCCTGTGGACAACTTTTCAGGAGCTTCCATGAGCGTTATTCCGCATTTGATCAATGGCGAACTGGTGACCGAGAACGGTCGCGCAGTTGATGTGTTCAACCCGTCGACTGGTCAGGCCATTCACAAGTTGCCGCTGGCGACCCGCGAAACCATCCAGAGCGCCATCGACGCTGCCAAGGCTGCATTCCCGGCTTGGCGCAACACGCCACCGGCCAAGCGTGCCCAAGTGATGTTCCGCTTCAAGCAACTGCTGGAGCAGAACGAAGCGCGCATCTCGCAATTGATCAGCGAAGAACACGGCAAGACTCTGGAAGATGCTGCTGGTGAACTGAAGCGCGGTATCGAGAACGTCGAGTTCGCTTGCGCGGCTCCGGAAATCCTCAAGGGCGAATACAGCCGTAACGTCGGCCCGAACATTGATGCCTGGTCGGACTTCCAGCCGCTGGGCGTGGTGGCTGGTATCACCCCGTTCAACTTCCCGGCCATGGTGCCGTTGTGGATGTACCCGCTGGCGATCGTCTGCGGCAACTGCTTCATCCTCAAACCATCCGAGCGCGACCCAAGCTCGACCCTGCTGATTGCACAACTGCTGATCGAAGCTGGCCTGCCGAAAGGTGTGCTGAGCGTGGTGCACGGCGACAAGACTGCGGTAGATGCGTTGATCGAAGCACCGGAAGTCAAAGCACTGAGCTTCGTGGGTTCGACACCGATTGCCGAGTACATCTATTCCGAAGGCACCAAGCGCGGCAAACGCGTGCAGGCACTGGGCGGTGCGAAGAACCATGCGGTGTTGATGCCGGATGCGGATCTGGACAACGCGGTCAGCGCACTGATGGGCGCGGCTTACGGTTCTTGCGGTGAGCGTTGCATGGCGATTTCGGTGGCCGTGTGCGTGGGTGATCAGGTTGCCGATGCATTGGTGGCCAAGCTGACACCGCAGATCAAGGCATTGAAAATTGGTGCGGGCACTTCCTGCGGTCTGGACATGGGGCCTTTGGTTACCGGTCAGGCGCGTGACAAGGTCAGCGGTTATGTCGAAGACGGCGTGGCGGCTGGTGCGACACTGGTGGTGGATGGTCGTGGTCTGACCGTGGCCGGTCATGAGGAAGGCTTCTTCCTGGGTGGCTGCCTGTTCGACAACGTCACGCCAGAGATGCGTATCTATAAAGAAGAGATCTTCGGGCCGGTGCTGTGCATCGTTCGGGTCAACAGCCTGGAAGAAGCCATGCAGCTGATCAACGATCACGAATACGGCAACGGCACCTGCATCTTCACCCGTGACGGCGAAGCGGCGCGGTTGTTCTGCGATGAGATCGAAGTGGGTATGGTCGGTGTGAACGTACCGTTGCCAGTGCCAGTGGCTTACCACAGCTTTGGTGGCTGGAAGCGTTCGCTGTTCGGCGATCTGCACGCCTATGGTCCGGATGGCGTGCGTTTCTATACGCGCCGCAAAGCCATCACTCAGCGCTGGCCACAACGCGCCAGCCATGAAGCTTCGCAGTTCGCGTTCCCTAGCTTATAAGTAGAAGGGAAGAAGGCCGGCCCATTTGGGCCGGCCTTCGCGTTTCTGGGCTTTTTTGATTTATATGACAGTTTTGTGAAAATAGGTGTTGACGGCAGATCTCAGGTGTCTATAATTCGCCCCACTTCCGGCGCAGTCGAAACGGAAAACTCCTTGGTAAGCAATGAGTTACGCAGTTTTCGGCAGCAGGTTGCTTCAGGTCATCGAAGCCAGAAGGAAGTTGAAAAAGAGGTGTTGACAGCAGCGTGTAACGCTGTAGAATTCGCCTCCCGCTGATGAGAGATCTGAAGCGCAAGTGGTTGAAGTTGTTGAGGAATTCCTTGAAAACTTCTGAAAATAATCACTTGACAGCAAATGAGGCTGCTGTAGAATGCGCGCCTCGGTTGAGACGAAAGATCTTAACCAACCGCTCTTTAACAACTGAATCAAGCAATTCGTGTGG